>JALRBF010000035.1 GCA_023262365.1 Burkholderiaceae bacterium | reverse complement strand
CGGCAGCGACGGCATGGGTGGGGTGGTGCTGATCGCCACCCAAGCGGGGGCCGAGCAAGGCCCAAGCACCCAAGTGGCGGTGGGCTTGGGCGCGCAGCAGCAGCGCGTAGCCCGCGCAAGCCTTAACCGCGCGGTGGGGGGCATGCGGGTGGGGCTGGCGCTGGACACCGAGCAAAACGATGGATATGACGAGCGGCCTGATCTACGGCACAGTCCAGCGAATTTGGCACAACAGAGCAGTCATGCGAGTGGGGCCGTCCACTTTGGACAACGGGAAGATGGTGGCGAGGTAACGGTGGGCTTTAGGAGGGGCTGGGATAGAAGAGTATCGGTAGACAACAATTGGGACGGCACAGGAACCAATTATTGGGTCACGCAAAACTTAAGTCTTTGGTATGTTGCGTGGTCGCAGCAGAGAGGGGTCGAGGGCACCGACGTGTCGTTCAGTCAGTCCAGATTTGGCCATGGTGCTACCGTATCCTATTATGGCCATCAGATTTTTAACGTTTACACACAAACGCTAACGGCGCAACAGTATGGGCGGTTTGGCGCAACGCGATGGCGTTTAGGCTTTGAGGGAAAAAATGACTCCTACAAGAGCCGAGCTTGGACTGATAACCCTGCGGTCAGTGCCAGTCGAGCGCAGAGCGCGCTGTATGGTGGTTTGGGATTGCCCATTGGGCAAGGGTTAGTGAATGTTGACGCGCGCTACGACTCCTCCGACTCGGACGCAGAAGTTGTTACTGGCAGTGTCAGCGCGGGGTACACCCTTGGTGGATGGCAGTTGAGGAGTGCCATCGGTAGCGGCTATCGATTGCCGACCTTATCTCAGCGTTTCAGTCAATACGGCTCCGCTTCGGTGCGACCCGAGACAAGCGTCAGCGCGGAGCTCTCGGCGCGGCGCGGCGATTTGGCTCAGGGGCAAACCACGGTCACGGTGTATCAGCAGCGGTTTCGCGACTTGATACTGGATTTGATGAACAACAGCAGCTGCGCCAACGGCAGCTTTTGCGCCACCAACGTGGAGCAAGCCTCGGTTGACGGCTGGACGCTGGCGCACCAACAAGCGTGGGGAGCGTGGCTGGGCGCGGTGAGCGTGGATGGATTGCGCGCCAAAAACCTCAGTGGCAATAACCAAGGTAAAGATTTAAACATGCGGCCCCGTCTAAGTTGGCAAGCCTCGCTGCAACGCCAAGCGATGGGCGTCAACGCCAACCTGGGCTACCGATACGTGGGTTCGCGTTTTGACGACGCCGCCAACATCAAACCGCTGGCTGCCTACGGCGTGTGGAACATCGGTGTCTCTGGTGCCTTGAGCCGGCAGTGGGGCTGGCGCGCGAAGGTGGACAATTTGACCGATGCCGTTTACGAAAACTTCAAAGACTACCGCGCCCCGGGCCGGCGCTGGAGTGTGCAGCTTGAGTGGCACGACCGCTAGGCGTGCTCGTGCGTGGCTGGTGGTGGCGCTGGCGGCCGCTGGTGTGTCGGCAGCCAACGCCGCGTTGCGCGTGGTGAGCTTGCAGCCAGCCCTTACCGAGGCGGTGTGCATGCTCGGTGCGTGCAACACGCTGGTGGCGGTGGACCGCTACAGCAACTGGCCCGCGCAGGTGCGGGCGTTGCCCAAGGCCGGCGGTGGGCTGGACCCCGACCTGGAGGCGGTGCTGGCGTTGCGCCCCGATGTGGTGTTGATGTCGGCCCACGCCGTGCGCAGCGTGCCTCGGCTGCGTCAACTGGGCTTGCGGGTGGTGACGCTGGACGCCGAACGCCAGGCGCAGGTGTTGCCCTTGCTGCAGGGCGTGGCGCAGGCGCTGGCGTTACCCAGCGCGGCCGCGCCGGCGTTGTGGCAGCGCATGCAGCAGCAGGTACAGGCCTTGGCCCTTACGCTGCCGCAGGGGGTTCGGGGCGCGCGCGTGTACGTGGAGGTCGGTGGTGGCGGCTACGCCGCGTCGCAGCAATCGTTTGTGGGCGAGTTGCTGGCGCAGCTCGGTGCGCGCAGCGTGGTGCCCGGTAGCATGGGGGCGTTTCCTCTTGTTGACCCCGAATGGGTGCTGCAGGCCGACCCCGACGTGTTGATGTTGCCCGAGGTTGGCTGGCAGCAGCTGGCGCAGCGCCCGGGTTGGCGCCATTTGCGTGCGGTACGCCAGGGCCGGGTGTGCCACTACACGGCAAACGAGGGCGACACGCTGGTGCGGCCTGGCCCGCGGCTGGTGGATGGCGCGCGCTGGATGGCGCGTTGCTTGCAAGCGGTGATGCCGTGACCACCGGCCGCGCCGCCGTTGGCCTGATGTTGTTGCTTGGGTTGGCCTCGGGGTTGTTGGCGTGGTTGGGCTTGCACGTGGGGGCGGCGTCGTGGCCGCAGGCCATGCCGGCGTTTGTGCTGCACGAGGTGCGGTTGCCAAGAATTTTGGCCGCGTGGCTGTCGGGCGCGCTGCTGGGCTTGGCCGGGGCCATTGCCCAAGGGTTGTTTCGCAATCCTTTGGCTGACCCGTACTTGTTGGGCAGCGCCTCGGGGGCGTCGTTGGGGCTGGCCTTGGCGCTGGTGTGGCTGGGCACTGGCATGGTGGGCGGCGGGCTGTGGATGAGCTTGGGCAGCACCGGCGCGGCTCTGGTGGGGGCCGTGGCCGCGGTTTGGTTGACCCTGTTGCTGGCCCGTGGCGCGCAACACACCTTGCGCTTGTTGTTGGCCGGCGTGGTGGTGGGGGTGGTGCTGGGGGCCATGGTGTCTTTGGCCGGGTACTGGCAGCCGCGCATTTTGTCGGTGATGCAGGGCTTTATGCTGGGCTCCACCGCGTTTGCCGCGTGGCCAGCGGTACGCATGATGGCCGCGGTGTTGGCCGTGGCGCTGTTGCTGGCATGGGGCTACGCCAAGGTGCTTGACGCGCTGGCCGCTGGCGAGGAGACCGCGCAAAGCCTGGGCCTGCCGCTGCACAGCGCGCGCGTGGTGTTGGTGTGGACGCTGGCGGCGGCCACCGCCGCTTCGGTGGCGCACACCGGGTTGATTGCCTTTGTGGGCTTGGCCGCGCCGCACATGGTACGCGCCGTGGTGGGTGTGCCTTATCGCTGGCGTTTGCCCTTGGCGGCAACGATGGGCGGGGTGCTGCTGCTGGCCGCCGACTTGGCCGCGCGCTTGCTGCTGGCACCTCAGCAGCT
This sequence comes from Burkholderiaceae bacterium, assembly GCA_023262365.1. GTDB lineage: Bacteria > Pseudomonadota > Gammaproteobacteria > Burkholderiales > Burkholderiaceae_C > RS62. The sequence continues at coordinate 13,615 of JALRBF010000035.1, read as the reverse complement.
GCCGGTGGGCGTGCTTACGGCGGTGTTGGGCGGCGGGTACTTGTTGTGGTTGATGTCGCGCCGCCGCGGCGCATGGGGCAGCCCATGAGCACCCCAGCGCTGCAGGCGCAGGGGCTTTACGTCACGCTGGGTGAGCGCGACGTGGTGCGCGACGTCAGCGTGGCGCTGCGGGCCGGGCAGGTCACTGCCCTGGTGGGTCCCAACGGCGCCGGCAAGTCCACCTTGGTTAGGGCCCTGGCGGGTTTGTTGCCCAGCCGTGGGGCGTTGCACTGGCAAGGCACCCCCAGCGAGCAACTGGGACGCCGCGCGCGCGCCCAACGCGTGGCTTGGCTGGGGCAGGGGCAAGTGCTAACCGAAGACTTTGTGGTGTGGGATTTGGTGGCGCTGGGGCGTCTGCCGCATCAAGGCTTGTGGCGCGGCGCGCGCGCGGCCGATACCGAGGCCGTGGCGCAGGCGCTGCACACCACGGCCATGTGGTCGCTGCGGCAGGCCAAACTCAGCGAACTCTCGGCCGGGCAACGCCAACGCGCGGCATTGGCCCGGGCGCTGGCCACTGGGGCCTCGGTGTTGTTGTTGGACGAACCGCTCACCAACCTTGACCCAGCGGCGCAAACCGATTGGTTGGCGTGGTCGCGCCGGTTGGCCACGGCCGGCGTGGCGGTGTTGGCGGTGTTGCACGAGGTAGCGGCTGCGCTGCACGCCGACCGGGTGTTGTTGATGCAAGACGGCCGTTTGGTGGCCGATGACGCGGCGCACCAGCCCGCCTTGCACCGCGCCCTAGAAAAACTGTTTGACGACCGTATTCGCGTGGTGCCCAACGGCAGCGGCTGGGCGGTGGGCCCAACCGTACCGCCCACGGCAAGCGCTTAGTCGTTGGTTGAGGCTTCGGCCTGCGGCGGTTTGCAGTCGAAGCAAACAAACATGGTGGAGTTGCCAAACATGCGCTTGAAAGCGCCATGTTTGCGAGGCTTGTGCTGCCCACACTTGATGCAGCTCATGGTGCCGCCGGTGGTGCCTCGGCCGGTGAAAGGAGAGCCGGCCTTTTTGGATTTGTAGCGCAGGCCGTTTTCGCTGGTGATGGTTTTGTCGTCATTTGCCATGCCAGTATTTTAACCGCTGGGCAAAAGCCCCCCATCTGCCTGGGGTACCCGGTTTGGTCCCATCCCCTTAGGTGTAAACCAAAGACCTAACCAGCCACTTTGAGCATGATTTTGCCTATGTGCGCCGAGCTCTCCATTAGGGCGTGGGCTTGCGCGGCTTGGGCCAAATCAAAGGTTTGGTAAAGCACCGGGGCCACCCGTTGCGAGGCCAGCAACGGCCATACGTGTTGCTGCAGCTCGCGGGCGATTTGTGCTTTGTCTTGGGGCGAGCGCGGGCGCAGCGTGCTGCCGGTGAAGTGCAGCCGTTTGGTCATGAGCGTAAGCCAGTCGACTTCGGTTTTGGAGCCCTGCAAAAACGCCACCTGAATCAGGCGTCCGTCGGTGGCCAGGGCTTTGAGGTTGCGTTGCATGTAGCTGCCGCCCACCATGTCCAGTACGGCGTTGACGCCTTGCCCATCGCCAAAGTCCAGCGCGGCCTGCACAAAGTCTTGCTCGGTGTAAATGACGGCCTTGCTGGCGCCGGCGGCCAAGCACGCTTGGGCTTTGGCGGCATTGCCTACGGTGGTCATGACGCGTGCGCCAAACGCGCTGGCCAATTGAATGGCGGTCAGGCCAATGCCCGAGGAACCGCCGTGCACCAGCAAACGCTCACCCGCTTGCAGCCGCCCGCGTTGAAACACATTGGTCCAGACCGTAAAGAAGTTCTCGGGCAGGGCCGCGGCTTGCTCCAGACTAAGGCCAGCCGGAATGGGCAAGGCCTGCCCCGCCGGAATGGCCACGTACTCGGCATAGGCCCCACCATTGCACAGGCCGCACACCGCATCGCCCACTTGCCAGTGGCTTACTTCGGCGCCTACGGCCACCACGGTGCCGGCGGCTTCAAGCCCCAAGATCGGTGAAGCGCCCGGCGGCGGTGGGTACGTGCCCATGCGTTGGGCGCAGTCGGGGCGGTTGACCCCGGCGTAGGCCACGCGCACCAGCACGTCGCCCGGCCCGGGGGTGGGCACCGCGGTGCGGGCCACGTGCAGCACCTCGGGTGTGCCGCCTTGGCCGTGGTCGATGTACTGCATGGTGGAGGCAAGGGTCATGGTGGGCAGGCGGCAGGCTAAAGCGCCGCGATGTGACTGTTAAGGGGGTCGGCGATGAGCATGGCGCCGGGGGCGTGGGTGATGCAAATCGGCGGCTTGGCCTGCGCCAAGGCCGCTTGTGGCGTCACGCCACAGGCCCAAAACACCGGCAATTCATCGTCAAGTACGTCCACCGGGTCACCGTAATCGGGCTGTTGCAGATCGCCAATTCCGATGAGGCTGGGGTTACCCAGATGCACCGGCGCGCCGTGCACCTGCGGAAAACGCGAGGTGATTTGTACCGCCCGAATGGCATGCTCGGCACGCATGGGCCGCATGCTCACCACCAGTGGCCCGGCAAAAGGCCCGGCCGCGTTGGTGGGTACGGAGGTGCGATACATGGCCACGTTGCGCTGCTGCGCCACGTGGCGCAGCGGCACACCGGCTTGCAGCAGGGCTTGTTCGAACGAAAACGAACACCCCAGCACGAAGGTGACCCAATCGGCTTGCCACAGCGCGCCAATGTCGGTGGGTTCGTCAACCAGCTCGCCGTGTTGCCACACTCGGTAGCGCGGCACATCGGTGCGGATGTCGATGTCGTGGCCGAGCGCGGGCAGCATGGGGTCGCCGGGTTCACTTACGGCCAGCACCGGGCAGGGTTTGGGGTTGCGCTGGCAAAAACGCAAAAAATCGTTGGCCCAGCTCGCGGGCAAGATCACCACGTTTCCCTGCACGTGCTCGTCGGCCAGCCCGCTGGTGTGGCCGGTGTGCGCGCCGCTGCGAATGCTGGCCCTGGCGCGCTGGGCCGGGGTTGGGCCGCTCACGTGGCGCTTTTGAGGCGTTCGTTGGAGGGGAACATGGCCGCCTTGGCTTGATCGTCCATTTCGGTTTTGAAGCTGTGGCGTTTTCTCAGCGCCTCCACCCGTTCGGCCGCAGGGCGGGCCGAGACCGCGTCGAGCAGCCGCTTGCAATGGGGGTAACGGTCCCAAGTGTCGTCGGCGCCCAGCACAAACGGCATCATGCGCGCCCAGCCCCAAAAGGCCATGTCCACAATGGAGTAATCGTGGCCAAGCAAGTAGGCCCGGTTGGCTAAGCGTTGCTCGATGATGCCCCAGTGCCGGTGCGCCTCAAAGTCGTAGCGGTTAAGGGCGTAGGTTTTGGGCTCGGGCGCGAAGTGCCTAAAGTGCACCGCCTGCCCCGAGTACGGGCCAATGCCCGAGGCAACAAACATCAGCCACGACAACATCTCGGCCCGCGCCGGCAGGTTGGAGGCCTCGGGCACAAAGCGTTGGGCGCGCTCGGCCAAAAACAGCAAGATGGCGTTGCTGTCAAACAAGGTGATGTCCCCGTCAACCACGGCAGGGACTTTGGCGTTGGGGTTGACGGCCAAAAACTCAGCGGCGTGTTGCTCGCCTTTGCGCGTGTCCACGGCCACCGGGTCGTAAGGCAGTTGCAGTTCTTCGAGCAGCAGCGCCACCTTCATGGGGTTGGGGGCGGTGTTGTAGTAAAAGGTCAGCATGGCGTAGGGGGGTGAGGGTGGAGAAAAAAAGCGGACTCAGCCCAAGGGCTCGAGTTCGGCGATGTCTTGAATCAATTCTGCCAGCGATTGGGCCACGGCGGCGAGCACGGCTTGTCCCTTGGGCGCGCTGGCGGCGCTGGCGTTGCCCACGGCCCCGGCGGGGTTAAGGTCTTGCGCCTGCCACGCGAGTTTGGCGCTCACGCCGTTGCCCAGCACACGCGTGGTGCGCGCGCGCTGCTCGCTGGTCGAAGCAAAATCGGCCGCGTGCTGCATGCGCACCAATTGCGGCGCAAGGGCTAGCATGATGGAGGTTTCCATGTCGCCGGCGTGCACGCCAAAGCGGTGCTCGTGCTCACTGAAAAGCGCGCGCACCGCTTCGGGCATCGGCAGCTGGTACCAGTTGCACGTCACCACCGTTAGCCCACATTCGTTGCGCAGCATGCGCGCGGCTGCGTCGGTGAGGCTGGCTTGCCCGCCGTGGCCGTTGAGCAACAACAACTTGCGCAGGCCGCTGCGCGCCACGCCATGCCCCAGCTGCTGCCACAGCGCCAACACGGTGCTGGGTTGCAGCGACAGGGTGCCAGCAAACGCCCCATGCTCGGGGCTTAAGCCAATGGCTTGCACTGGCAGCACCGGCGTGGGCAGCTCAGGCGGCAGCAGCGCTAGGGCACGCTCCAGCATGGCTTGAATCAAGAAGGTGTCCACGCCGGTGGGCAGGTGCGGGCCGTGTTGTTCCACGGCGGCCACGGGCAACACCGCCACGGCGCGCGCGGCTTGGTTGCTGTGGCGCAGGGTGTCAAAGTCTGGGCTGGTCCACTCGGCCCAGGCGCGGGGGTAGGTGGTGCTCACGCGGCCTTAGCCTTTGACCCAACGGGCCATCTCGGCCACGTCTTCGGGAAACAATTGCCCGCGCTCAGCTTGCAGCACGCGCGCATTGGCGCCGCGCACCACGGTAATGGGTAGGCCCTGCGGCTTAGGCCGGGCTTGGGCAAACTCGGGCGTGACCCAGGCCGAGGGCCAAACGTAGCCTTTGAGCTTGAGGTAGTCCTGCGCCCGTTGCGGGGTTTTGTCGATCGAGAGGCCCAAAAACGCCATGCCTTTGGGCGCCATGGCGCGGTAAAGCTTGTCCATTTCGGGGCTTTGCAAAGCGCAAAACGGGCAGGTGCTGGCCCACCAGTACAGCACCAAAACTTGGTTCGGATCAGCGGTAAACGGTGTGCCGTCCAGCCGCTTGATGTTGGGCACGGCAAAGACCTCGCCCACCGCGGGCAGCGGAGGCGCGTTGACCTCGCTGGCCGCCGCGATGCGCGGCGCCAGCGCAGTGGCGCCTAGGGCAGAGGCGTAGGCAAGGGCTTGGCGGCGGGTGCTCATGTCAGCTGGGGTACAGGGTTGCAACAGGTCAAGTAGCATACTCCAGCCACGTGCTTTTTTCCACGAACGGCAGCGCGATTGCCGCAACCATTGGAGCAGTAACCATGAAAGTGGACGTCAACGGCGTAGGAATGTATTACGAGGTGTTGGGTCAGCAAGGCGATTGGGTCACCATGTCGCACTCGCTGTGTTGCAACGTTCACATGTGGGATGGCTTGGCGCACGAGCTGGCGCAAAACCACCGGGTGTTGCGTTTTGATACCCGTGGCCATGGCCAGTCGGACGCCCCGCCTGGGCCCTACACCCTGGCGCAGTTGGGCGCCGATGCCTACGGCGTCATGCAGCATCTGGGCATTGCGCGTAGCCACTGGATCGGCTTGTCCATGGGCGGCATGATTGGCCAAACCATGGCGCTGGCCTATCCCGGGTTATTTGCCAGCATGGTGTTGGCCGACACCAGCGCGGGCTACCCCGCTGCGGCGCAGTCCACGTGGGCCGATCGCATGCGCCTGGCACGCGAGGGCGGCATGCAGGCGGTGGTGCAAGGCACGTTGGCGCGGTGGTTCACCGAGCCGTTTCGCCAAGCGCGTCCCGACGTGATGGCCCAGGTGACCGACATGATTACCGGCACCCCCGTGCCGGGTTACCTAGGCTGCTGCGAGGCGATTGCCGCGCTTGATTTGCTTGACCAAATCGCTGCCATTGAATGCCCCACTCTGGTGGTGGTGGGTGACCAAGACGCGGCCACCACGCCGGACATGGCGCGCGACATCGCGCAACGTATTGCCGGGGCCCAGCTGCACGTGGTACCCAACGCCTCGCACATTGCCAACATGGAGCAGCCCGAGAATTTCAACCAAGCGGTGCATCGCTTTTTGGCGTCGTTGGCCTAGTACGCCATGGTGGCGCTGCCGCGTCTGGTGTTCATTGACGTCGAGACCACCGGCGGCTCGGCGCAGCGTGACCGGCTCACCGAGGTGGGCTGGGTTGAGGTGAACGGTGCGCAGGTGCGTCGCGGCCAACACCTGGTTAACCCCGGCGTGCGGGTGCCGCCGTTTATCGAGCGTCTCACCGGCATCACGCAAGCCATGGTGGACGAGGCGCCGGCGTTTGACGCCCTGGCCCCGGCCTTGTCGGCATTGCTCGACGGCGCGGTGATGGTGGCGCACAACGCGCGCTTTGATTACGGCTTTTTGCGCCAGGCCATGCAGCGCGCGGGCCTGCCCATGCGCTGCCGGGTACTGTGTACGGTCAAGCTCTCGCGTGCGCTGTACCCCGAGCACAAGGCGCACGGGCTGGACGCCTTGATTGCGCGCCACGGCCTGCAACCCATGGGGCGCCACCGGGCGTTGGCCGACGCGGATTTGTTGTGGCAGTTTTGGCAGCGCATGCAACAGGCGTGGGGGCAAGACACGCTGCAGCGCACGGTGGCGCAGTTGCTGCGCTACGACAATTGGCCCTCGCACCTTGACCCAGCTTTGCTCGAGGCCTTGCCCGATGGGCCGGGGGTGTACATGTTTTTTGGCGACAACGACGTGCCGCTGTACGTGGGCAAAAGCAAGCACATTCGCCGCCGCGTACGCTCGCATTTTGCGGCTGACCACCGCAGCGGCAAGTCCATGCGCTTGTCGCTGCAGGTGCGCGACATTCGCTGGGAAGAAACCGCGGGCGAAATCCAAGCGCTGATGCGCGAGGCGCAACTCGTCAAGCAGTGGCAGCCCGCGCACAACCAGCGGCTGCGGCGCAACCGCGGCATGACGCTGTGGCACGTGCCGCCCGAGCTGAGTGCGCCGCTCCAACTGGGCCGCGCCGAGACCTGGCGCGGTTCAGACGCGGGGGAGGCGTACGGCCCGTTTCGCTCGGCGCGTCAGGCCAAAGCCATGCTGGAGCAAGCCGCCGACGAGCATGGGCTGTGCAAGGTGGTGCTGGGTTTGGAGTCCGCCCCCAAGGGGCGCGCCTGCTTTGCGCGGCAATTGGGGCGTTGCCGTGGCGCTTGCGTGGGCGTCGAGTCCCTCGCTCTGCACCGAGCGCGTTTGCTTGAGGTGTTGGTGCGCCAGCGCTTGCAGCGCTGGCCTTATGGCGGGCCGGTGGCGCTGGCTGAAGGGGAGGGTGAGGGCCGGGTGTGGCACGTGATTGACGCCTGGCGCCATGTGGGCACGTGGTCAGAGGCGCAAATGGCCACTACCCAGGAAGCGCCAACCGACTGGCCTGAGGCCGGGTGCGACACCGCCACTCCGATGGACTGGGACTTGTATCCGATTCTGCGCCGCGCCCTTAAGGTGTTGCCCCAGCGTCAACTGACGCGGGTAACCGCCTAGCGCGCTTTGGGCTGAAACTGCTCGCGCATGCTGCCCAGCGTTCGATCGATGCGGCCGCTGCTTTTGCATTGGGTGGTGATGCGCACCTGGGGGGCGGCCTTGACCCATGGCGATTCAAAGCCAAAGTCGGGGTACTTGGCGCTGGCACGCACCATGATTTTGGCGTCTGAGCGGGTACGCAACACTGCCACACCCTTGTCAAAGGCGGCGGTGGTGCCATCGGGCTCGGCCACGGCCACAAAGGCATCGTCCACCAGCCCACACTGGTTGTCCAAGGCCACTTGCACCGTCATGGGTTGTGGCCCGGCGCTGGCCTGGCTCCACACGCTGGCGGCGTACCATACCGCCACGCCCAAGGCCGCGACCGCTGCCATGACTTTAAGTAAGGTCCACTTGACCTCGTTGTTGGATGATTTCATGCGCGTAGCATACCGCACCGGTCATACCGGATGTTTGATCGAAGTCAAGTTGAGGCAAGCGTGGAGCAAGTAGACACGGTGGTGATTGGCGCCGGGGTGGTGGGCCTGGCGTGCGCGCAGGCGCTGGCTGCACGCGGCGCACAGGTGTGGCTGCTTGAGCGCGAGCGCGTGGTGGGCAGCGGGGTCTCGGCGCGCAACTCCGAGGTGCTGCACGCCGGCATTTATTACGCCAACGATTCCAACAAAGCACGCTGGTGTGTGCAGGGGCGCGCGGCGCTGGTGGCCTTTTGCCAATCGCACGGGGTGCCGTACCGCCTGTGTGGCAAGCTCATCGTGGCCACCCACAACGACCAGCGCCCAGCGTTGCAGGCCTTGGCGGCTCGCGCGCAGGCCAATGGCGTGACCTTGCAATGGCTAGAGGCCGAGGCCGCGCGTGAACTCGAGCCGGCGCTGGCGTGTGTGGCCGCGCTGCACTCGCCGCACACCGGCATTGTGGACAGCCATGCGTTGATGCTGGCCTTACAAGGCGAGTTAGAGGCCCGTGGCGGCGTGGTGGCCTTGGGCGCCGAGGTGGTGGGCGGCGTGTGCGGCCCGGCCGGTGTGCGGCTGCAGGTGCGCACCGACGACGGCGACATGGAGTTGCATGCGCAGCGCGTGGTCAACGCCGCGGCGCTGCACGCGGTGCAAGTCGCGCAGCGCTTGCGAGGCATGCCGTCCGAGCACGTGCCGCGCGCCTACTTTGCGCGTGGGCATTACTTCACGTACAGCGGTAAGGCGCCGTTTACGCGGCTGATTTACCCCGCGCCACAAGACGCGTGGTTGGGCATTCACCTCACCCTTGACTTGGCTGGGCAGGCGCGTTTTGGCCCGGACCAACAGTGGCTGCTCGACGCCGATGTGGACGCCTTGCGCTACGACGTGGACCCCGCGCTGGGTGAGGTGTTTGAGGCCTCGGTGCGGCGTTACTGGCCGGGGCTGCCACCGGGGTCGCTGCAGCCAAGCTACGCTGGCATCCGCCCGCGTATTTTTGGGCCAGGGCAGCCAGCGGCCGATTTTCGCGTGGATGGCCCGCGCCAGCACGGGGTGCCAGGTTTGGTGCACCTGTTTGGCATTGAGTCACCGGGCTTGACCAGCAGCTTGGCCATTGCCCAGCACGTGGCCAACACCTTGGGCTTGCCGCCCTAAGCGGGGTTTGCGGCTGGCTGCGGGCGCGGCGCGCGCTGCAGGGCCTGCGCCACCTCGTGCACCAGCGACGGACCACGATAAATCAAGCCGGTGTAAAGCTGCACCGTATGGGCGCCGGCCTCGGCTTTGGCGATGGCGTCGGCGCCGCTGAGCACCCCGCCCACGCCGACAATCGCAAACGCTGGCCCCAGCGCCTGGCGCATCCGCGCCAGTAGGCCAAGGCTGGCTTGGCGCAGCGGCGCGCCAGACAGCCCGCCGCTTTCGTTGGCGTGGGGCAGGCCGTGCACCGCGTCACGCGCCACCGTGGTGTTGCTGATGATGAGCCCCAGCGCGTGATGGGGCCGCCCGTCTGCGTCACAGCCCAGCTCGCGCACCACCTCGGCCAGCGCCTGGGCTTGCGCTGGCTCCATGTCGGGAGCGATTTTGAGAAAAATCGGCTTGGCCTGGCCGTGGCGTTGCGCCAGTTGGGCGCGCGCTTGCAGCAGCGACTCCAGCAGCTCGCGCAGCGCCGCGTCGTGTTGCAGTTGGCGCAGGTTTTGGGTGTTGGGGCTTGAGACGTTGACCGTGATGTAGTCGGCATACGGGTACACCCCCTGCAGCCCCAGCAGGTAGTCGGCCGTGGCCTGCTCAATGGGAGTGGCGGCGTTTTTGCCAATGTTGAGCCCAATCGCCGGACGCTGCTCGGGTGGCGCGCCCCAGCAGCGGGCGGTTTGTACTTGCCGCACAAAGGCGTCAAGCCCGTGGTTGTTGAACCCAAGGCGGTTGATTAAGGCTTGCGCGGCCACCAGCCGAAACATGCGCGGCTTGGGGTTGCCCGGCTGCGCCAGGGGCGTTACCGTGCCCACCTCCACGGCGCCAAACCCCATGGCTGCCCAAGCGTCGATGGCGCACGCGTTTTTGTCTAGGCCCGCGGCCAGCCCCACGCGGTTGCGAAAGCGAACGCCGGCGACCTCGATGGGGTCGTGCACCAGCGCTTGACGATACAGCCGCGCCAGCGGCGTGTGCTGCGTGCGCTGCAGCCACGCCAGCGTCAGCTCGTGGGCGGCCTCAGCGTCTTGACAAAAAAGCAGCGGGCGAAGCGCGGGGTAAAGGTCAGACCACATGGGCGCTATTATCGGGGGCGATGAACGAACAAGATTTGGCCAAACAACGCGTGGCGCAAGCCGCGGTGCAGCGCCTGCCCGCGCACACTCGGCTGGGTGTGGGCACGGGCTCCACGGTAAACCACTTTATTGACGCGTTGGCCGCCAGCGGCAAGCCGCTGGCGTGTGCGGTATCCAGCTCAGAGGCATCGAGCCAGCGCCTGCGTGCCTTGGGCTACGCGGTGCACGACGCCAACGACGTGCCGGCACTGGACTGGTACGTGGACGGCGCCGATGAGATCGACGCCAGCGGCTGCATGATCAAAGGCGGCGGGGCGGCGCTGACGCGCGAGAAAATCGTCGCCGCCATGGCCGAGCGGTTTTTGTGCGTGGTGGACGAGTCCAAGTGCGTGGCCACGCTGGGCGCGTTTGCCTTGCCCGTTGAGGTGATACCCATGGCGCGTGAGGCCATTGTGCGGCGCTTTGCCCAACTCGGTGGCCGGGCGGTGTGGCGTCAGGTCAATGGCCAGGCCGTGGTCACGGACAACGGCCAGCACCTGCTGGATGTGCACGGCTTGCGCATCGATCAGCCGTTGGCGCTGGAGCGCGCGGTTAACGATTGGCCGGGCGTGGTCGCAGTGGGGGTGTTTGCGTTGCAGCGGGCGCACGTGGCGCTGGTGGGCAGCGCGCAGGGCGTGCGCGAGGTGGCCTTTGCGGCCTAGGCCATGCCCTGATGGCGCAACAGCGCGTCGATGCTAGGCGGGCGGCCGCGAAAGGCCTCAAAGCTTTGCATGGCCGGACGGCTGGCGCCCATGGCCAAAATTTCTTGCTCAAAGCGCTGACCCGTGGCCGCGTCAATTACGCTGCCGGCGTGGTGCGCGGCTTCTTCAAAGGCGGCGTACGCGTCGGCTGAGAGCACCTCGGCCCACTTGTAGCTGTAGTAGCCTGCGGCGTAACCACCGGCAAAAATATGGCCAAAGGTGTGCAGCGGGCGGGCGTACTCGGGGCTGGGCAGCACCGCCACCTGCTCGCGTACTTCGCGCAGCACTTGCATGGGTGGCTGGTCGCGGTAGGCGGCGCGGTGCAGTCGCATGTCGGTGAGCGCGTACTCAACTTGGCGCAGCGTTTGCAAGCCGCTTTGAAAATGCCGCGCCGCGAGCATGCGATCAAACAAATCGCGGGGCAGCGGCGCGCCGGTCTCAACATGGGCACTTAGGCCTTGCAGCACCTCCCACTCCCAGGCAAAGTTCTCCATGAACTGGCTGGGCAGTTCCACCGCGTCCCATTCCACACCGTTGATACCGGCGATGTCGCGCTCGTTGACCTGGGTGAGCAAGTGGTGCAGCGCGTGGCCGAATTCGTGAAACAAGGTAACCACGTCGTCGTGCGTGAGCAGCGGTGCCTGGCCGTTGTGCGAGGCAGCAAAGTTGCACACCATGTGGGCCACGGGGGTTTGTTGCTCGCCGTGGTCGGGACGTAGCCAGCGGTCGCGTACGCTGTCCATCCAGGCGCCGCCGCGTTTGCCTTGTCGCGCCGAGGGGTCAAGGTAAAAGTGGCCCAGTGTGTGCCCGCTGCGCTGCCGCCGCACTTCGTAAAACCGCACATCCGGGTGCCAGGTGGGCGCCTGTGCCGGCTCAATGGCTAGGCCGTACAGGCGTTGCACCAAGTCAAACAGGCCTTGCAGCACACGCGGGGCAGGAAAGTAGGCTTTGACCTCAGCTTCGCCAAAGGCGTAGCGCGTTTCTTTGAGGCGTTCGCCCACAAACGTCCAGTCCCACGCCTGGGGTTGCACCAGCCCACAGGCCTGGGCGGCGTGGACACGCAAGTCGGCCACGTCGCGCTCGGCGTGGGGGCGGGCACGATTGGCCAAGTCAAGCAAAAACGCTTCGACTTGCTCCGGCGTGTCGGCCATTTTGCTCGCCAGCGACAGGCTGGCGTAGTCGGCAAAGCCCAGCCACTGGGCCTCTTGGTGCCGCAACGTCAGCAAGTTGTTGATTGTCTCGGTGTTGTCCAGTGCCGGGTCGCCCCATTCGCTGGCGCGGGTGACGTAGGCGCGGTACATCGTCTCGCGCAGCGCGCGGTCTTGGCCAAACTGCATCACTGGCAGGTAAGACGGCATGTGCAGCGTCAGGCGATGGCCGCTGACGCCTGCGGACTGGGCCAGCGCGGCGCTGCTGGCGCGCAAGTCATCGGGCAGGCCGGCCATTTGCTCAGCGCGTACGTCCCAGTGCGCGCCGTCGGTGGCGTCCAGCGTACGCTCGGCAAACTGTTGGCCCAATTGCGCTTGTTGCGCTTGGTTGGCGGCAAATGGCTCACGCAGCGCCGGCGCCAGCTCGGCCCCACCGAGTCGAAAGTCGCGCATGGTTAGGGCGTGCGCGCGCCGCTGCTGTGGCGTCATGGCATCGGGCGACATGGCGCGGTACGTGGCGTGCAGCCCGGGATGGCTGCCGAGCTCGGTAAAAAACGCCGAGACCTCAGGCAGCAAGGCGTTGTAGGCTTGGCGCAGCGCCGCGTTGTCGGCCACCGACTTGAGGTGACCCACGGCACCCCAGGCCAGTCCCAGACGCTCGGTGGCGCAGTCCAGCACCGCCGAGACCGCGGTGTAATCGGCAGCAAAGCCCGGCGCCGTTACCGTGGCCAGCGCCTCGTTGGCTTGTGCCAGTAGGGCGCGTATCGCCGGCTCAATGTGCTCGGGGCGGATGGCATCAAAGGCGGGTAGCGGCGTGTGGGCAAGTAACGGGTTGCTCATGACGAACCCGAGGGTTTTTGCAGTTGCACTTTTTTGTTGCTGACCTGACGCGTTTTGCGCCGTTTGACTTGGCCACTGGCGGTTAGGCGTTGGTTGCCCACCAATTTGACCCGCCTGACCTCGGGGCGCTGGCCGCCGCGTCCGCTGTTGCGCACCACTTTGACTTCGCGCACCGCTCGCCCCTGATTTGGTGTGGCCTCTGGCGGCGGCGGTGGCGGGCGCCACAGCACCAGCAGTTTGCCAATGTGTTGCACCGCCGCGGCGTGGCAGGACTGGCACAACGCCTCCAGCCACTGGGCGCGCTGGTTGCGGTCGTCACTGCCGGCCTTGACCTTAATCAACGCGTGTGCGGCCAGGGCGGCTTCAACTTCGGCTTGGATGGCGGGGCTTAGGCCGCCTTGTCCAATGGCCACAACGGGCTCGAGGTGATGGGCTTGGGCGCGCAGGCTGCGCCGCTGCGTGGGGGTAAGGGTAGGGCTGGGCATGAGAGAATTATCAAGCATAGCGCCCGTGCCCCATGGGCAAGCCGTCTTTGACCCCTACACATGAAGTCCCCAAGCAAGCGCGGCAAGGTTGACCGAGCCTGGCTCAACGACCACCTAAACGACCCCTACGTAAAAAAGGCGCAGGGCGAGGGCTACCGCGCGCGTGCGGCGTACAAATTGCTCGAAATCGACGCGCAGCAACGCCTGGTGCGGCCTGGGGCGGCCGTGGTGGAGCTGGGTAGCGCGCCCGGGGCCTGGAGCCAGTACTTAAGCCGCACGCTGGCCGGGCAGGGGCTGGTGGTGGCGCTGGACCTGTTGCC
>JALRBF010000031.1 GCA_023262365.1 Burkholderiaceae bacterium | reverse complement strand
GGACAGAGCGGACATGTTTTCGGACACAGGGTCGCGCGGTTTCTGATCTTCTGCTGTTGGCACGAGCTTGTCGGCATTCTTAACCCCAAGGACTTCAATCATCTGACGGTGTAGCTGCGGCAGGTCATAAATCTGCGGCGCCTGTTGTGCCATTTGCAGTACGGCTTGGTACTGGACGACACGTTGTGCCATGGTCGAGCTGTTCGGATCCGACACGGGGATCACGTCTACCGGGTGCTTCGCCCCGCCGAGGATCCCCAGGGCGCCGACTGGCCTGGCCTGCCGCCTGAAGTGGCGTTGCTGCACCCGGGTTACCGGCTGCTGTGCGACGACTACGCCGACGCCTGCGAGCCGGTGCTGGGCCTCATTCAGCGCACCGCGCAACAACTGCAACTGCCGCTGCAATCGCTGGAGATCGAGATGGGACCCAGCCAGTTTGAAGCGGTATTTGCCGCCACCGATGCCCTAACGGCCGCCGATGACATGGTGCGGTTCCGTCACGGCATTCGACAAGCCTTGGCGCGCCATGGCTACCACGTCACCTTTGTCTGTCGCCCGCCGTTTGCCCACGTCATGGCCAGCGGTTGGCACGTGCATCAGTCGCTCTACCACGCCGACAGCGAGCAGCCGGTTGCCCCCAACCGGCCCAGCACCGACAGTGGCTCGGCCTCCGATCATCTGGGCACACAGGGCGCACAATGGCTGGCCGGACTGTTGCAGCACGCCCCGGCCTTGGCTGCTTTGTGCGTCCCGTCAGCCAATGGCTACGCGCGCTTTGTGGCCAACGCGCTGGCCCCCACCAGTATTTGTTGGGGCCTAGACAATCGCGGCGCCATGCTGCGCGTCTTGGGGGCCGACGGTGGCGGCACCGGCGCGCGTATTGAGAACCGCCTACCCGAACCCGCGGCCAACCCCTACGTGGTGCTGGCCGCGCAAATCGCCGCAGGCATGGGCGGTATCGCACACAGCGTACAGGCCCCACCGGCGAGCGAATCGCCCTACGCCAGCGCGCACCGGCAACTGCCGGCCACTCAGGCCGATGCCCTGCACGCACTGCTGGCTGACGATGCCCTGGCCCAGCGCTTGGGCGAGAATTTTGTGCGGTACTATGCCACCATCAAAAAAATGGAAGTCGCGCGGCACGCCGCCGCCACCGACGCACGGGATTACGACCTGCGCCACCATTTTGCGCGATATTAAGCAAACACCACGTACACGGGAGAGCCACATGTCCACCATTCACTGCACGCTGATCGACGCATCAGGGACCGAACACACCATTGAAGCCCAAGCGGGCGAGAGCCTCATGCAAGCGGCGGTTCGGCACGACATCGACGGCATCGCCGCGGACTGCGGCGGCACCTTGGCCTGCGCCACCTGCCACGTGCGCGTGCAAACGCCCTGGCTGGAGCAGCTGCCCAGCACCAGCGACGACGAACGCGCCATGCTCGACTTTACGGCTGAGACCGCCGACGCCAGTAGCCGCCTGAGTTGCCAGTTGGTGCTCAGCGAATCCCTAGACGGCATCGTGGTTCGCTTACCCAGCACCCAGCACTGAACCCGTCAAACCCGCGCTGCCCCTATGTCCGCCCAGTCCACGCCCCACGCCGCGCGCAGCCAGCTGTACCGCGACATGGACCCGCTTGCTCTGACCCCGCTGTGGGAGGTGTTGCACGCGCTGGTGCCCGCTCAGCCCCAATCGGCGGCTCAGGTCGCGTGCTGGCGCTACGAGGCGGTGCGTCCTTTTTTAACGCGGGCGGGCGAGGTGATCACCGCCGAGGAGGCGGTGCGCCGGGTACTCATTCTTGAAAATCCTGCGCTGCGCGGCCAGTCGCGCATCACGCCGTCGTTGTACGCCGGGTTGCAGCTGATTTTGCCCGGCGAAATCGCGCCCAGCCACCGCCACACGCAAAGCGCGCTGCGCTTCGTGGTGGAGGGACGCGGCGCGTACACCGCCGTCAACGGCGAGCGCACCACCATGGAACCAGGCGATTTCATCATCACCCCTAACTGGACGTGGCACGACCACGGCAGCGACGCCGATGAGGCCGTGGTGTGGCTCGACGGGCTTGACATCCCCATGCTGCAGTTTTTTGAAGCCGGCTTTGCCCAAAACGGCTCGCAGGCCAGCCAACCCGTGCAGCAAGCCCAAGGCACCGCATGGGCACGCTGGGGCCACAACATGGCGCCGCTGCGGCACGACAACCCGTTTGGCGCCACGTCGCCGCTGTTCTCTTACCCTTACGCGCGCAGCCGTGAGGCGTTGGCGCATTTGGAAGCACACGAAGCCATGGACCCGTGGGACGGCTTCAAACTACGTTACCTCAACCCCCAAACCGGCGGCTGGCCCATGCCCACCATGGGCACCTTTTTGCAGCGCGTGCCCGCTGGGTTTGAGGGCCGGCCGTGGCGTCAAACCGACGGCACCGTCTTTAGCGTGGTTGAGGGCAGCGGTGAACTGCATTGGCACCGCGACGCCGACTCACCCCCCGAAGTGATACCCTTTGGGCCGCGCGATCACTTGGTGGTGCCTTCTTGGCACACCGTGCATTGGCGCAGCACCTCGGGCTGCGTGCTCTTTAGCTTCTCCG
>JALRBF010000374.1 GCA_023262365.1 Burkholderiaceae bacterium | reverse complement strand
GCGGTCGATTCTGAACAGGAGAGCACCATGATGGAACGGTTTTGGCCCGCACGGCGGCCCTTGCATTGGGCACCGGTGGTGGCCGCAAGCCTGGTGATGCTGGCGGGATGTCAGCCCATGACGTTGACGATTAAGCCCACGGCCGAGCAAGCGGCCACGGCCGACGCCGTGGAGCCGGTGATGCCGCCGTCGGCGGCCAAGGCTTCGATGATTGCGCCGATTGTGGAGAAGCGCGAGACCATCAGCGCCACGGGTTACGCCGTGATCAGCGTGCAAAGCCACAAGCTGCCGGCGCAACAGCGGTTGATGGCGATTCGCGCCTCCAAGCTCGACGCCTACCGCTCGCTCACCGAGCAGGTGTACGGCCAGCATCTAGACGCCAGCACCACGGTGGCTGACATGATGGTGACCAGCGACACCTTTCGCACCCGGGTTGAGGGGGTGATTTACGGTGCGCGGCTGGTGAGCATTACGCCGATTGGCGAGGACACCTACGAGACCACGCTGAGCTTGGACGCCCAGGTGGTGGACGATTTGCGGGCCTTGTATTTGGGCTCGTTGGCCAGTCACGCCAAACGCTAGGGGCCTCAAGATGCGCATGGGTTACGTGGTGTGGGGTGTGTGTGTGGCGTGGCTGACCACGGCGCATGCGGCAGACCCCCTGCGCGCGCGTGAGGCCGCGTTGGGCGTGCCTTACGACGAGCCGCCGTTGGCCGCCCCGGCCAGCGAAGCGGCCGCGCAGCCGGCCACGGAGCAAGCGGCCAAGGCCCCCGCGCAACCTGCGCCAACCACCACGCCAACCAAGGCCAACACTGCGCGGGCCACGGTTCAAGCTAGGGTGGCGGCCGCTCCCGACCCAGAGGACGAGGCCAGGCTGAAGGCGATTCGTGAGGCCTTGGTTTTGGCCGCGGCGCAGGGCCCGACACGGGTGGTGGCTGACGCTTGGCTGGACGACAAGGGGGCGCTGCGCGAGGACACCCGCATAACCAGCGAAGTGCGCGTGCGCGGGGTGAGGGTACGCAGCTACCTTCAAGGTAACGACCAACGTCGTTGGCAGGCTGAGGTGGACGCCGCCGCGATTGACCCGCGTTTGACCGTTGAGGCCTTAGCCCAGCGCAAGGCTTGCCCGGTGCCCAGTGAGGCGCGTTGGACGCACCACGTGGGCTGGCGCATGCAGCTGGAGCCAGGCGAGGCCTCGGTGTGGGATTACTTTGGCCAGCAAGCGCTGGTCGCGGCGCGGCAACCGTGGCAGCGAGCCAGCGGCGCACGCTGGGTGGCCACGCCGGCGGCGCCCGAGGCAGAGTCGGCCTACCAGCGCATGCTGCTGGGCCAGGGTGGGCCAGGCGCGCCGTGGCAATTGCACATGGTGTTGCAGGCCAGTCCGGCGCCAAACAACGCGGTGCGCTTGCAACTGAGCGCGCAGCTGGTGGCCGCGCCCAACAAGGCACAGGTATGGCGTGCACAGGCCGAGGTGTTGTGGCCACTGGGGCAGGCGGGCTTGAGTGCGCCCACGCTGCCAGAGGAGGTAACGCGTGAACTGGCCCAGCTGGCCCAGCGCTGGCAACAGGCCTTAAGCGAGCGGCTGGCGTGCGAGCCGCTGCACTTTGCGCTGCACCGCGAGGGCGGCGCGCTGACCTTGCACGCCGGAGCGCCCAGCGGCCTTCGCCAGGGCGACCGGGTGGTGTTGGTGAACAAGCATGACATTCCGGCCCAGGTGTTGCACGCTGGGGTGGTCTCGCGCCTGGCTTTGGCCAAGGTGGAGTCGATTGACGGGCAACGCAGCCTGCTGAGGCAGGTGGCAGGGCCCCCTGTACCCGCGCAAGGCGACTGGGTGGCGTTACCCTTGTAACCCGAGGCAGATGATGAACAAGCGTATTTCTTCTTTTTTCGGGTGGCCAGTGGCGGTGGCTTTGTGGGCCGGGTGTGGCGTACCCGCGGCGCAGGCACAAAGCGCCGCCGCCCACGAGGCTTTAAAGGCCTTGCTGGGCAAGGCCGCCACCCAAGCGTCGGCCAGCCCGGGGCAACCGGCGGCGGCCTCGGCCCCGGCGGCCATGGTGCCCCCGGCGGTGGCCGGGTCGTACCGGGTGCGCCGCGGCGACACCTTAGACAACATCATTCGCCGCTTGATGCCCGGCGTGGGCCGCCCCAGCAAGGCGCTGCGCACGGCGTTTGTGCAAGCCAACCCGCAGGCGTTCCCGCGTCAGTCGCCCCACTACCTGAAGGCGGGTGTGGTGTTGCGGGTGCCCGGCGTGGCCGCCGATGGTGGCCCCAGCCCAGCGGCAGCCGCGGGCAACGATGCCCAAGCGCGCCGGCACTGGGTGCGTTTTCCGAGGTAGCGTCTCTTGTTGCTCACCTCTGAGCAGGTCTCCGCCGTGGGGCGGGCTGTGCCTTTGCCCATGGAGGTGAGGCTGCCGATGGTGCAGGCCGACGTGGCGCGCGCCCTGGGCTTGTTGGATGGGCAAATCGTGTCGGCCCTGGTGGAGGTGCGCAACGAGCGTTTGCGGCTGGTGCTGCAAAACCGGGCCATCGAGCTGCCGCCGCGCTGGCGTGCGTTACTTGGACAGACGGTGCAGTTGCAGGTGCAGCAGCTGGCTTCGGGTGCGGCGCAGCTGGCCCCGCTGGCGCAGCAGGCGCAAGACCCGGCGCCCGTGCCCATGCCGAACTGGGCTCAGGGCGTGGCCGGTGAGGCCGGGGCCGCGTCAGCGGCGCAGGTGCCGGCGCGCTGGTTAATGGTTAACCCACATACCGCCGCGGCGATGGGCCTCAGCCAAGGCCAGGTGTTGGCGCTGCGGGTGGCACAACACGGCAGCCAACTGCGTTGGCGCCAGCACGTGCTGGACGTGCCCAGGCACTGGCAGCTTGAGGACGGGCAAACGGTCGGCGTGTGGGTGCGTCGCTTGTCGCCGGGGGTGTGGGCCTTGCAGCCGCTCACACCCGTGCCGATGCAGGCGGCTGCGCCGCCGGGCCCACCGGTGGCGGCCGCGGTGCCTCCGGCGCAGGCAACCCAGGCGGCCGCGCCCACTGGCGCCGCAGCGGCCGCACCGGCTGCACCGGCCGAATGGGCGGCGCAGGCCTCGGCCAGCCAGGCCCTTGCCGCACGCGTGGCCCCGCCTTTGCCAGCAGCTCAAACACCACAGGCCACGGTACCTGCGCCGTATCCGGCTTCGCCCGGCGTCACCCTGCCGAACCCGGCCCTGCCCGTGGGCGCTTCGCTGGCAGCGCCGCCGCCCATGCCGCGAGTTATGGCCGCGTGGCCGCCAGTGCCAGCCGGCCCTGCGCGTCATCCCGAGCAGGCGCTGCCGGGCCAGCACGCCCCAGCCGCGGCCCAAACGTTTGATGTGTGGCCCGCCGTGGCGAGCTTGCGCACCGACCAGTTGGATGCCTCGGCGGTGCGGCAGGCGCTGCTCGCGGCGCTGGGGCTTTGGGCGCCCATGGTGGCAAGGGCGCGTCAGGCCGCGGCAGAGGAGGCAGCGGGTAGCCCAACGCGTGAGTCGGCAACCCCGTGGACGCAGCGCGAATGGGTCTTTGGCTTGTCCCTACCCTTTAAAGACGCCGCCCCCGTGGACTTGCGATTCAAACGTCAACCCGGGAATGGTGGCAGTCAGTCGCCGCCCCAATGGGAGGTGCACCTGCACACCCAAAGCGAGGCGCTGGGCGAGGTTTGGGTACGCACCCGGCTGCAGGACCAAGGCGGCGTGGAGGTGACGCTGTGGGCCGAGCGCGATGAGGTGGTGGCCCACGCTCGGCGCTGGCGTGGACACCTCGCGCGTGAGCTGCAACAAGCCTCGCTGCAGCTTACGGGTTTTGGTGCCTACCCGGGCAGCGCGCGCCCTCAAACCGCAGAGCCGCAGGTGCCGGTGGGCAGTTTATTGGATATCTCGTCGTGAACCGTCGTCAACTGCAGGCAATTGCCATTGAATATGGCCTAAACGACGCGCCTGTGGTGACCGCCAGGGGGGCCGACGAAAGCGCAGAGCAAATGGTGGCTGAAGCCAAAAAACATGGGGTACTGATTGCCGAGAACCCCCAGTTGCTGGCGCTATTGCGCGATGTGCCGTTGGATGAGGCGATTCCGCCCGAACTCTACGCGGCCGTGGCGGTGGTGTTGTCTTGGGTGTACTGGTTGAAGGGCATGCAGCCCGGCGACGAGAAAAAAGGCGCTTCGGCCTAACGGTGCGGGTTTAGGCCAGGCTGTAGCCGCGGGCGCGGCGCCCGCCGCGCACTTGGCCCAGGCGGTCGTACACCTCGTCTGCCCCGGCCAGGGGGTTGCCTTGCAGCGCTTGCAGGGTGCCTCGAATGGCGTCAAGCTGGCGCGAGATCAAAATTTCATTGCGCCGGTGCAGCTCGCGGCACTGTGCCATGACTTGCCGAAAGCCCTGCCACTGCGGGTTGGGCTCGCTGGTCTCGGGCGCTGGCGGTGTGCCCACCGTTCGGCTCAATTGTTCGAGTAAGTCGTTTTTGCTTGGCTGAATGGCCTCAAAGTCCTCGAGCGATTGGCGCTTGAGCGCCGAAAACTCGTCTTCGAGCAATTGACGTAACCGATCGGCCTGGGCCTGCGCGGCGTCCAAGCGGGATGGGTTAAGCACGGGTGGGGTCATGGCCGAGGCTTGCAGTGAAGTGGTTACTTACTCGCCAATCATGCGCTCAATGGCAACAAAACTCTCGGCGATACGGCGCGGGTCCAAGGGGTAGCTGCCGTCGCGCAAGGCTTGCTTGATAGCGTCCACCTTGGCGCGGTCAAAGGCCGGTTCGCTGGCCACTTGTTCGGCAATGCCGCTGAGGTGAAGTGAGTCTTTGCTTTCCACCTCTTTGGCTTCGGGTGCGTCTTTGGCTTGTTGGGCGGCCTGGAATTTGTCGCGCTCAGCGGCACGACTGGCCAGCTCTTGCGGGCTGGGGCCTGGGCTGCCGTTAATTGGTTGGGTCATGTGAATTTCTCCTGACAATCACGCCGGTTCAGGGCATCTTCCCCGTTATTCAACATACACAGTGTCGGCTTGGTTGACGCAAACTTTAGCGCATCCATGAGGCAGGGTCGGTTCATGGGCCCATCACCTCGTTACTGCCCGTCACACGGCCCATGACGAGGCGCCCCGTGTCGGGGTTTTTGAGCTTAATTTGCTGTCCCAGCCGCCCGTCTTGCTGGGCCACCAAGCGGGCGCTGATGGCAAAGCGCTGCGCGTTACCAATGGTAATTTGTACCAAGGCGCCGCGCTTGACGAGTACCGCAGCGCGCACGTCGTGGCGGCGCAGGGGCCGGCCCGGGGCCAGGTCACGCACCAGCTCGGCGCCAATGGCTTGCTCGGGGCGTTCCAACACGCCGCCGCTTGCCTGTTGGGCGGCCACCTGCCGCACGGTCAGCACGTCGGCGGTGAGCTGAGTGCCACGCGCCAAGTGGGTGGTGAGCATCACCACTTGTCGGGTGGTTGCCGGCGGGGTTGGGTTGGCGGCTGTGGGTTGGGCGCTGGGTGCGGCCGCTTGGGGTAAGGTGAGCGCAACAAACACTTGCCAGCTGGGTTGCTCGCAGCGCACACGCGGCCGTGCTGGGTCGTCAAACGGCGCGTCAACCTGCAGCGGCTGGGTGCACGCGGCCAATTGCAGGCGCTCGTCCATGGGCTGGCTGCGCACCGCGGATACGGGTACGCCGGTGGCCTGTGCCGCCCAGGCTACGGCCGCTTGGCGCGCCGCTTGGGGCGTGGCGTGGCCAAGCTGAGGCAGACCCAAGGCACACCCCACCGTCGCCACGTAAACGGTGGCGCGGGCCCAGCGCAGGGCGGATGGGGTGGGGCGAATCGGCATGTTGTTTGCTAGTCCCAGTGCAGCTGCCAAAAACCCGGCAGCCTTGAATGATTCACGGAACAGCAAAAACCACGCCAATGATCAAAACGCCCGCCCTTACAGCCCCGCCGCCGGCGTCTGCCCCGCCACGCCCCGCGGCCCCAGGCCCAACGGACGCCGGGTTCGGCCGCGCGCTGCGCTCGGCCACGGCGGCCGCGACCCACGGCGCGGTGGTGGTGCGCCCGGGTGACCATTTGACCGGCCTGGTGCACGCCCAAGCCGCCGCCCATGGTGTGTGGCTGAGCGATGGAGACGCCCACCGCTGGGCCCAGCAGCTGGCACAGCACAACCAGCTGCCCGACCCCGATCGCATCTACCCCGGGCAACGCATCAGCTTGCAGCCGCTTGCCCAGCATCTGGAGGGCCAGCGCCCCAACACCACCGCATCTGCGGCAAGGGCTGAAGGGGTAACCGCGCCCACACCGGCACACCCGCCCAAGACGCAACCGGCGGCCCTGGCCTTGGCCGCCCGGCAGGGCGGCGGGCCGCATCCGGTGCTCGAGCGCGTGCTGCAGCGCGCCGTGGACAAGGGCTACGTGCCGGCAACCGACACCGCCTCGGTAAGACAAAAGATTGTGCAATTGGCCCAGCGCCACGGCTGTACCCCGGATGACTTTGCCCGGGTCACGCTGATGGAGAGCGACGGCTTAAACCCCCGGGCGAGCAACGGCAGCTGCCACGGCATCATTCAGTTTTGTGACGGACCCAACCGCGGCGCGGCCAGCGTGGGCCACGCCGAGGCGCCCGAGCGTATCCGCGCCTTGTCGGCCTTGCAGCAGCTGGATTTGGTGGACGCCTACCTGACCGACGTGGGCAACGCCGGCAAGACCCGGCTGAGTCTGGATGACTTGTACCTGTCCATTCTCACGCCGGCCGCGCGTGCAGAGCCCAGGCGCCACGCCGCGCTGCCGATCGCCGCGCCGCAAGCCGCCGCGCTGCACGTGGGCCAAGATACCTCGCGCCCCATCACGCGCCAGTCGCTGGTGCTGGGGCTGTACCAGCACGCCCAGCGCGCGCTGCGCCCCTAGCCGGCAAAAACTTGCCGCCCACGCCCTCATTGGGCATGGCACATAAATTGCAAGTCGGGCCCACGTGTCAAAACTTGAGCCGCCCACACAGCCTTCAGGGGCTGGGCTCAAGCAACCGAATGGAACAACGCGATGGACATCAGCAATCAAGCCTTTGGCATTCATGAACGCGCCCTACATCTGCGGGCGCAGCGCATGGAGACGATTGCCCAAAACATTGCCAACGCCGACACACCCAACTACAAAGCGCGGGACATCAACTTTAAGGCCATGCTCAACAACGCCTTGGGTGCGCCCATGCGCGCCACACAAACCCAACACTACGCCACAGCCGAGTTGCCCGGAGCCGCCGACGGCATGCGCTACCGCGTGCCGTTTAACACGCCATTTGACGGCAACACCGTGGAGATGAGTGTGGAGCAGGCCGCCTACGGCAAGGCCGCCATGGACTACCAGACCACGCTGAACTTTTTAGAAAACCGCATCGCGGGCGTGCGCAAAGCGCTGCGCGGCGAGTAAGCAGGAGCCATCTTATGTCGATTGGCAACATTTTTGGAATCGCTGGTACCGCACTCAACGCGCAAATGACGCGCATGAACGCCACGGCCTCCAACCTAGCCAACGCCGACACCGTGGCCGGCAGCGACGCCGAGGCCTACCGCGCCAAGCGCGCGGTCTTTAAGGCGCTGCTCAGCAAAGAAATGACGCACGCCGGTGCCTCCCACGTGGGTGGCGTCAAGGTTGACCGCATGACCCAAACCGATGCACCGATTCAGCCCATTTACGACCCCTCCAACCCGCTGGCCGACGCCAACGGTTACGTGTACCCCTCCAACGTGAACGAGGTGACCGAGATGGTGGAGATGATGGCGGCCTCGCGCTCGTACCAAAACAACGTGGAGGTGGTGAATACCGCGCGCCAACTCATGCTTCGCACCCTAGAAATCACCAAGGCCTAAGCCCCAGTTAAAGGATACGCGCCATGGCATCGACCAACACCCTGAGTTCACCTGCCGCAGCCGCCAGTGGCATACCCGCAGGCATCAGCCGCTACGAAGACGTTGCCAACGCGCCGCGCGTGATCAACGACGAAATGGGGCAGCAGCAGTTCTTGACGCTCTTTACCACCCAGCTAAAAAACCAAAACCCGTTAGACCCGGTAAAAAACGAAGCCTTTGTGGCCCAACTGGCGCAGTTTTCGCAACTGGAGGCCAGCCTGGCAATGAAGACCTCCATGGACGACTTGGTCAAGACCATGTCTGGCGAGCGTATGTTGGCCGGTGCCGCGTTGTTGGGCCGACAGATTGCCGTGGATAACGCGCCCGTCCGACTAGAAGACGACAAGACAGCCCAAGGCACCTTGGATTTGCCTGAGGGTGCCAGTGGTATCAAGGTAAGCGTGCTGGATTCAAGTGGCCGGGCCGTTCGTGAACTGACTTACGGCGCGCAACCAGCTGGCAATTTCGCTATCACCTGGGATGGCACTGACGCCTCGGGAAACCGCCTTCCGACCGGCGACTATAGATTCGCCGCCCAAGCTGTGGTGGGTGGCCAAACCGCCACCCTACCAGTGAAAAGTCTATCTACCGTCCGCGCCGTAAGTAATACAGCCGACGGCACCGTCTTGGTGGAGGTCGACGGCGGCAAGACCTTGCCGCTGGCAGACGTCCAACGCATTGGTCAATAAACCCCAAACACGCAGAAATAGCCCCAGGAGCTCTTCATGTCGTTCTATACCTCACTTACCGGACTCAACGCCTCAACCGCCCAGCTTGGTGTGACGAGTAACAACATCGCCAACGTGGGTACGACGGGCTTTAAACGCTCGCGCGCTGACTTTGGTGACATTTTTGCCACCTCGCCGCTGCAAAAGGCGTCGTCCGTGATTGGTCAGGGTGTGTCACTCAAGCAGGTGACCCAAGAATTCAGTCAGGGCAACATTCAGTTCTCGGCCAACTCGCTGGACATTGCGATTACCGGTGACGGCTTCTTTCCGCTGAAGTCGGCCGACGGCTTGCAAGACATCTACACCCGCAACGGCAGTTTCTTTCTCGACGATTCGTTTGCGGTGGTCAACTCAGCAGGCCAATCTCTTGTGTCGGCGGCGGTTGACTCGAGTGGTAAGGCCGATTTGGGCAACCTGTCCAAGCTCATCATTCCCAGAACCACCACCGGTGACGCGGTGGCGACCGAGGAGATTACGCTGGCGCTGAACCTACCAGCCGACGCCGACGTGATTTCGGTGCCGTTTGACAAAAACGATCCGAAAACCTACAACAAAACGACCGCGGTGACGGTTTACGACTCGGGCGGTAACGACTACTTGGCAACCATCTATTACGTCAAAACCCAACGCGCAAGCCCCGAGGAGCCATTTAACAAATGGCAGTCGTACGTTTTTGTAGGGGACGACAAACTCGATGAGTTGCTGATCCCGGCCACCAACGATGGTGGAGAAGCGCTTTATGTGAACTCGTACGGGCAGCTTAAGACGCTTGCCGAAATTACCGAAAGTGGCGGCGAAAATCAAACGCTTAACAACGGCGCACCGCTCTATTTGCTCGACGACATCAAGCAAACGAGAACCTCGACGCCGGCGTATGTGCAGTCTAACGCGACGTATATCGATGCGGCAATCGATTGGGAAGCCGGGGTTGACGTCTACCAGTGGATAAACGATAGGGTCGCGGAGACCACGGCAAACAACGATCAAGGTCAACAGCAGACCATTACTTTTGACTTGAGCGCCAACGGGGGGGTTACCTCCGCTGGGACCATGACAGTCTCCGGGGTCGAAATCGCTGTCGCAGCGGGATTGAACGAGACCGCCCTTGCGGCCGCGGTGGCCCTTGAACTCAATCGAAACGCATTTATCTTGTCAAGGGACGGTCGGACTGCGACTGCCAACGGTGCAGCTGTGGAGATCCAGTTGAGGGTTCAGGACGGCGACTGGCCTGATATTGTCGTCGGCGCTGGGACCACTGGCGCAACCTCCGCCATCGCGAAGGTTGCAGCAGTTACGTCATATAAGACTGCGGTAGACGCCCAATTGGCTGCGTTCAACATGGAAATGTCTGTTGATGGTGCCACGGCAACCATCGACCTGTCGGGACTCTACGATGCGACGGCGGGTGAGCGGACGGGGACGGAAATCGCTCGTTACATCGCTAACGAGATAAACAAAAATTACGGCGATGACGCGTACTTTAATTTCGAGCCGTACGTCAATAACTCGAACGTACTGATGACGTTGAAGGTCACTACCTCGACTGACACCATTGGCCAAGAAATTAGTCTAAAAGCGGCTACGGGTGTGGGGGATTTGGTGGATGGCCTCGTCTCCGATGCCTCGCGCCTTTCAATCCCAGACGCCATTGCGCTCCTTCAGGCCCAGATTGACGAGGCGGTCGACAAAGACGGCAAAGACTACTTTGGAAACATGACTGTGGGATACAACGCGGTGTCGCAGTCGTTTACGTTTAAGGTTGCAGAGTCGAACTATGTCGTCTCGGCAGGTGCCCCGATTGAAAATGAATTACTTGGCCTGTCCGCGACCTCCCGGAGCACGATCAGCAACGAGACAGGGACTTGGGGTGCGCGTGTTATCCCCAACGGGGAGGCCATTCGGTCTGGCGACTATCGCTACGGCATGGATGTCGAGTGGGACGCCACCAACGAGTTCTTCTCATTCTCCTCCGGTTCGACCGGAGATGACTCCACCATCAAAACTGTAGGCCCCGCTTGGGACGCAGATAGCCCCGCGATCCTATCGAGCCTGCTGGGTGTGGCTGGAACGGTCGAGATGAGGCAGAGTCAAACCCCGACGCGGGGCGTTGGAAGCTCAGCTGCGGTGTTGGAAGGAAACCCCATCGGCGTAAACCTGGACTTTGATTTCCAGGTGGATGCGACCAATAACACCTTTATCGTCACCATCGACGAGGTGACGGGCGTGGTGCAACTGCCGATTCGCAACAACTACACACGAAACGAATTCATTACGGAGCTTGCCAAGCGAATTAACTCTTTGGGGAACGCCTCTGGCCAGACAGTTGGGGGAGTGAGGGTCGAATACACGACCACCGAGCCAGTCCGCTTGCGATTTACCAGCGGCACCAACGGCAACGACTCGTACATCAAAATCAGTGGCAGCAACATTTGGGGTCTGGCCGACCTTAACCCCGCCAAGGGCACGACGGCCATGTGGAGCACGCCAGCCAGTGCCAAGAACGAGAGCTTGAGCCCGCTGTACGTGGACCGCGATGGCAACGAGACCACCACCTCACCGGGTACGGCCGTCTCCAAAACCGACTGGGCGCTGGTCTACCTGGACAAGGGTGAGGTAACGTTTGACGCCTCGGGCGCGGTGGTATCACCGGCATCGTTTACGCATTACAAACCAGCCACCATTGGTGACTCGGGTGCCACGCTTGAGTTCAGCATTAATTTGGGCGAGTCGACCCAGTACTCGGCCCCCTT
>JALRBF010000183.1 GCA_023262365.1 Burkholderiaceae bacterium | reverse complement strand
GTTTTGTCACGCGCATCGAATGGGATCCCGTCAATGATGAGTACGGCGCCTTGATTGCGATTGCCGGCACATTGATCACCTCCTTTCTTGCGCTGCTGCTGGCCTTCCCAGTCAGCTTCGGTATCGCCTTGTTTCTTACCGAAATTTGTCCTGTCTGGTTGAAGCGTCCGCTGGGGACTGCAGTTGAGTTGCTGGCCGGTGTGCCCAGCATTATTTACGGCATGTGGGGTTTGTTCGTGTTTGCGCCCTTATTCGCGGATCATGTCCAGCCATGGCTTATTGATACACTGGGGCCATTGCCGGTATTCGGTCCTTTGTTTCTGGGTATCCTGACACACCAGCTGTGGTTGTTGTATCTGGGGTACGGGGTAATAGGTGGCTGTGGACTGGGTCTGGGCTACGTCTCGCCGGTAAGCACCCTGATACGCTGGTTTCCCGACCGGCGCGGCAAAGGCCGTGGCAAAGCCCAGCCACAGCAGCAGCACGGCCACGCCCCCTAAGCGCCACACGCCGGCGTGGCCGCGCGCAAACCACCGGTCCAGCCACCTGCCAATCCATGGGTCGGTGATGGCGTCGGCGCCGCGCAGTGCCAGCAGCAACAGGCCAAGGCTAGCCAGCGGCACGCCATATTGGCGCGCGTAGTGCTCGGGCAGCAGCACGTACAGCGGCAAGCCCGCCAGCGCCAGCGGCGCAGCCAGCACGCCGGCGCGCCAAAGCCCGTGGCTAGGGCTTGCGTAGGGTGACTTGTAAAACATCGGTGGTGCCGGCGCGAAACCCCGCCTCGCAGTACGCCAGATAAAACAGCCAGGTGCGCATGAAGCGGGTGTCAAAGCCTAAGGCGCGAATGGCCGGCTCTTGCGCGGTAACGCGCTGGGCCCACTGCGCCAGCGTGCGCGCGTAGTCCGCGCCAAAGGCAAACGAGTCCTCAACCGTCAGCCCCGCGCGTTGGGCTTGGCGGGCCACCTCGGTGCGACTGAGCAAGCAGCCGCCAGGAAAGATGTATTGCTGGATGAAGTCGGTTTCTTTGAGGTAGCGGTCAAACAGCGCGTCGTCGATGACTATGACTTGAACGCAGGCCAAGCCCCCGGGTTTGAGCAAATGGGCAATGGCGCCAAAGTAAGTGGGCCAGTAGGCTTGGCCCACGGCCTCAATCATTTCAATCGACAGCACCGCGTCAAAGCTGCCTGCGGCGTGTTGTGCGGCGGTGTCGCGGTAGTCTTGCAAGCGCAGCTCGGTGTGGGCGGCCAGCCCGGCGCGTTGCAGCCGTTGTTGCGCGTAGGCCAGCTGCTCGGTGCTCAGCGTGATGCCGGTGACGTGCGCGCCGTGCGCGGCGGCGGCTTGTTCGGCGAGGGCGCCCCAGCCGCAGCCAATTTCTAGCACGCCGCTGCCTGGCTGCACCTGGGCCGCGTGCAACGCACGCGCGATTTTGCTGCGTTGCGCCTGCGCCAGCGTGGCCTCGGGCTCTTCAAACCAGGCCGACGAGTAGGTCATGGTTTCGTCTAGCCACAACTGGTAAAACGCGTTGCCCAAGTCGTAGTGGGCATGAATGTTTTTGCGGCTGTTGTGCCGCGTGTTGCGGCGCAGCGCGTGGCGCAAGCGGTACAGCCAGCCACCCAACCGGCTGCCGTAAATGGCTTGCGCCAGGGCCTGGTGGTTACGCGCCAGCAGCGTGAGCAAGTCAGCCAGTTGCGGGCTGTCCCACTGCCCGGCAATGTAGCTCTCGGCAAAGCCAATGTCGCCGCGGCGCAGGGTTTGGCCAAACACAGCCAGCTCGTGCACATGCATGCTGGCGTACTCGGCCTCGTTGCTGCCTAGCCGCATGGCTTGGCTGGCCCCGGGCAGGTGCAGCGCAAGTTGCCCGTGCGGCATGCGCTGCAGCATGGCCAGCAAGGCGCGGGCGGCAGCGGGCAGACGCGTGGGCGGGTGGGTCATGGGGTTTGGCGCTGGGGGGCGGACGGCGGTGCCGGGTTTTTACCCCAAAAGGGCACGCGCTTGAGCCATAGCCGCAGCGCTTGCCAGTGAATTTGCAGCCACACCGTGGTGCCTTGCCACGGGTAGCCCAGCGCGGTGCGCCACCAGGTGGCGCGCGTCAGCGGCTGCAAGCGGCCGCTTAGGCTGGTTTGCAGGATGCAGCCCAGTTGGGTGTGGTAGTCGATGCGGGCCAGCACCCGCGCGGCTTGGTCCAACCCGCTGCCGCTGTGGGCCTGTGCGCCAAAAACAAAGCGGTAATGCCCCTGCACTTGGTTAAACGGCGAGACGTGAAAGGCTTTGTCGGTGTGGCACCAATGGCCCAAGCGCGGCTGCGGTAACACGTACGTGTGGCGCCCACCAAAGGTGTTGTTCACCTCCACCACCACGGCGCGCAACGCGCCGCCACGGGTTTGGCAAAACCAAAAGCTCACCGGCTTGAACACCCGGCCGGCCACGCGGGGGTAGGTCATGAGCCAGGCCTCGCCGTGGGCGTCGTCAATGCCGTGGGCGCGTAGCGTGGCGTCCAGCCAGTGCAAGGCGTCGTCGCCACCTTGGCCGTGGTCGGCGTCGTAAAAGCTCAGCCACGCGCGGCGGTTGCGCGCCAGCAACGGGTGCGCGTGGTGCGCCAAGCTGCGCATGGGTAGCCACCAAAAGCAGCTGCGGTAAGCAAAGCGGTGACGTCTAGGCGCCAGGCGCGTGTGGCGCACGCTGCCAAAACCCACCGCCGGCTGGTTCATGCCAGCGCAGGCAAAGCCTGGCCATGCCATTGCAGCAGCGCTTGGGCCGCGCGCGCGCCGGACTGCATGCCGTCTTCGTGAAAGCCGTAGCCCGTCCAGGCGCCGGCGTAAAAGGTGCGTTGCATGCCCTCAATCGTACCCAAGTGCGGTTGGGCCGCAATGGCGGCTTGGTCAAAGATGGGGTGAGCGTAGTCAATTTCGGCCAGCACGCAGCGCGGGTTAATGGGCCCGTGCGGGTTAAGCGAAACCACCACCGGTTGAGCAAAGGGCAGCGGTTGCAGCCGGTTAATCAGGTAGTGCAAACACACGCGCGGCTCGTTTTGTGCGGCGTCGCTGGCGTGGTAGTTCCACGCGGCCCAGGCCGACCGGGCCTTGGGCAGCACCGAGGCGTCGGTGTGCAACACCGCGCGGTTGGGCTGGTAGCCAATGGCGCCCAAAATCTCGCGCTCGGCCGCGCTGGGTTGCTCCAGCATGGCCAGGGCTTGGTCGCTGTGGCAGGCCAGCACGGCGTAGTCAAAATGCTCTACACCACGCGGGCCGTGCACGTGCACGCCGTCGGCGTCTCGCACCACACGCTGCACCGGCCAGTGGGTGCGGGCGTCGTCTAAGGCCGCCACCATGCGCTGCACGTAGCGGCGCGAGCCGCCGCGCACGGTAAGCCACTGCGGCCGGTTGCTGATTTGCAGCAGGTTGTGGTTGTGCGCAAAACGCACCAGCGTGGCCACCGGAAACGCCAGCATTTGGCGCGTGGGGCAGCTCCAAATGCAACCCAGCATGGGCAACAGGTACCACTGCACAAACGGCTGCCCCAGCCGCTTGGCTTGCAGCCATTGCCCCAGCGGCATGGCCATTTCGGCCGGCGCGTGCGCCGCGGTGGCCAGTGCCGTGGCCAACCGGTTAAAGCGCAAAATGTCGCGCAGCATGGCCCAAAACTTGGGCCGCAACAGGTTGGACGGTTGCACAAACACGCTACGCAGGTTGTGCCCGCTCCATTGCAGCACCCCACCGCGCGGGCCGGCGCCGGGCACTTGTACCGAAAACGACATGTCCGAAGGTGCCACCGCCACGTCCAACTCGTCGAGCAACGCCAGCATGCCGGGGTAGGTGCGCGGGTTCATGACCAAAAACCCCGTGTCCACGCCATGCGTGACGGGCTGGCCATGCGCGTCGGGCAGCGTCACGTCCACCGTGTGGCTGTGGCCGCCAAAGGTTTCGGCGGCCTCAAGCAGCGTGACGTCGGCGTGGTGGCGCAGCTGGTACGCCGCCGTTAGGCCAGCCACCCCCGCGCCCACCACCACCACGCGCGGCCGTTCGGGGCTAAGGGACAGCGGCGGCAAGGGCGCGTTCATGGCACGTGCGGCAGGGCTTAGGGTTTGGCCAGCTCGGCTTCAATGGCGCGACGCAGCGCCCGGCCGTCTGGGCTGTTGAGGCTGTTAAAGCTCTGCACGCGGGTGCCGTCGCGGCTGACGAGGTACTTATGAAAGTTCCAAAGCGGCGCGGTGCCGCTGGCCTGGCGCAGCGCTTGGTAAAAGCCGTTGGCCTGCTCGCCGCGCACCACGGTTTTTTCAAACATCGGAAACGCCACACCGTAGGTGTTAAAGCACAGCTCGGCCACTTGCTTGTTGGTGCCGGTTTCTTGGTTGAAGTCGTTGGAGGGAAAACCCAAAATCACCAAGCCGTCGTTTTTCTTCTCAGCGTAGAGCTTCTCTAGCCCCTCGTACTGTGGCGTGAAGCCACAAAAGCTGGCGGTGTTGACCACCAACAACACTTTGTTCTGAAATTCACACAGCGATTGCGGTGCACCGTCTTGCAGCCGGGCAAAGCGGTGGTTGAGCAAACTGGGGCACGAAGCCTGCGCGGCCCCTGCGGTGACCGCCATGAGCCACACAAAAATCAATGCAAAACGCGTCATGGGTCGGTGAATCTATTGCAAAACCTCAACAGTGTGCCATACCAGGAGGGAGCGCTGCGTTGGAGCGAGCGCGAGCCCGTTTGGGTGCAGGGGCTTTATTGCCTTTCGCGCTCGGGCGTGGGTGAGCATTCGTACGTATACTTTGGACCACTAACTAACTGGGAGAGGGAGTTGAAATGCGAACAGACGCTAAGCCATCCGTGGACCCCACCGGCGCGCCCCAGCGGGCCACGCCGTTGACCCAAACTTGGGTTAAGCCATTGCTTGTCGTGTCAGCCGGGGTGTTGTTGCTGACGCTGGGTGCCAAGGTGTCGGTGCCGTTTTGG
>JALRBF010000148.1 GCA_023262365.1 Burkholderiaceae bacterium | reverse complement strand
TGGCTTGTAGATGCGCAGCGCCGGGTTGGTGAGCAAGCCGTAGCGGTAAAAGCGCTCAATGTCGTTGCCCTTAAACGTGCTGCCATCACCCCAAATGTGCACGTCGTCTTCTTTCATGGCTGCAACCAGCATGGTCCCGGTGACGGCGCGACCCAGCGGGGTGGTATTGAAGTACGTGAGCCCACCGGTGCTGATGTGAAAGGCGCCGCATTGCAGCGCGGCGATGCCCTCGGCCGCTAGCGGCGCGCGGCAATCGACCAGCCGCGCGTATTGCGCGCCGTATTCGGTGGCGCGACGCGGAATGGCGTCGTAGTCAGGTTCGTCGGGTTGGCCCAAATTGGCTGTGTAGGCGTAGGGAAGCGCGCCTTTTTGGCGCATCCACACCAACGCGGCGCTGGTGTCTAGCCCGCCAGAGAACGCAATGCCAACCTTTTGCCCGATTGGCAGGGACTGCAAGATGGTGCCCATGGCGGCGTATTGTAGGTGGTGGCCGGTGTGGCCCTGACCGCCTTGCGCCGCCGCGCGCAGCCCCTAGCTTAGTTGATGACGGGCACCACCTTCACGCGCAGTGTGGTGCCGGGGTCGTAGGGCATTTCAACCTCGTAGCGCCGCCCGGCGTATTGATACAACACGCGGTAGCCCCGGGTGCGGGTGCTGTACACCGTCTCTTCGCGGCAGTTTTGTACGGTGCGGGTTTGTGGCTGGGCAGGCGCCTCGGCCTTGCTGCCTATTTGCGACCCAATGACGCCCCCCACCACGGTGGCCACCTCGCGGCCACCGCCCTTACCAAACTGGTTGCCAATGGCGGCCCCGGCAATGGCACCAATGATGGCGCCGGTGCCGGACTTTTCGCCGGGCACTGTGACTTGCTCGTTGGTGCATACCGAGCGTGGCGTGCCCACTTGCTCAAGAATGGCGGTGCTTGAGAGTACCGAGGCCACCTCGGTGACTTCGGCATGGGCCGAGGCGGCGGCTAGGACCAGCGCCAAGGGGGCAATTAACAGGGGGCGGCGTGCGTTCATGCTTAGGCTCCTTTGGGGTACCAAACCTAGCCTTACTGTAAACCCTGCTTAATGAACCCAACCTGAATGCTGGCACGGCCAACGCTCGTTTGAGCGGATGCACGACAATGCCCTTTGCTCGGAACACACCTGCCCAAAGGGGGGCGCCACCCATGTCCACGCCAACTGACTTGCCCACCTGGCTGGCCCACGTGCAAGCGGCCCACCCGCAGGCCATGGTGCTTGGGCTGGAGCGGGTGCACGCGGTGTTGCAGCGCTTGCCCGCCAGCGCCCAGCCCATGCCCGTGGTGGTGACCGTGGCCGGTACCAACGGCAAGGGGTCAAGCTGCGCCATGCTTGAGGCCATGTTCATGGCCGCCGGCTACCGCGTGGGGGTGTACACCTCGCCGCACCTGGTGCGCTTTAACGAACGCTGCCGCGTGCACGGTGCCGACATGGAGGACGCCCCACTGGTGAGCGCCCTGCAAGCGGTCGAGCAGGCGCGCGGCGAGGTGGCGTTGACTTACTTTGAGCACACCACGCTGGCCATTTGGCACGCGCTGCGCCAGCTCGCGTTGGACGTGGTGATTTTGGAAGTCGGCTTGGGCGGACGCCTGGACGCGGTCAACGCCATTGACCCCGACGTGAGCTTAATTACCAGCATCGACGTGGACCACGCGCAGTGGCTGGGCAACACCCGCGAGGCCATTGGTCGTGAAAAAGCCGGCATCATGCGTCGCGCGCGGGTGGCCGTGGTGGGCGACCCGGTGCCCCTGGCCAGCGTGCGCGAGTACGCACAGCAGGTGGGGGCCGATGCGTGCTGGGTAGGCCAAGACTTTGGTTACGGTGGCGACGGCCAACAATGGCAATGGCGCGGGCGGCAGCGGCGCCTGTCGGGGCTGGCGTACCCGGCGCTGCGTGGCATCAACCAATTGGTTAACGCCGGGGCGGTGTTGGCCGTGCTTGAGGCGTTGCACAGCCAATTACCCGTGCCGGCCCAGGCGGTACGCCAGGGCTTGGCGCAGGTGGCGTTGCCCGGGCGTTTTCAAATGCTCCCCGGTCAACCCGCCATGGTGCTGGACGTGGCGCACAACCCGCACGCTGCGGCGGCGCTGGCGCAAAACCTAGACGCCATGGGCTACTTTGCCAACACCTACGCCGTATTTGGTGCCATGGCCGACAAAGACGTCGACTCCATGGTGAGCCACCTGCAGCCTGTAGTGCAGCACTGGCTGTGCTGCGACCTGCCCGAGCCCCGCGCGGCCCGTGGCGCTGACTTGGCGCAACGTGTTCGAGCCGCCTGTGGGGCCCACGCCTCGGTAAGCTGCCACACGTCGGCGCCGCAGGCGCTGGCGCACGCCCTCAGCCAAGCACAGGCCACTGATAGAATTTTGATTTTCGGTTCGTTCGTCACAGTGGGCGAGGTGTTACGCCACGGCTTGCCCGCGTTGGCCGCACCTCATGCCCCGGCGGACGTGGCCGCACGCCCGCGCGGTGGGGCGCTGGTACAAGGTTGATATGCTGAAAAAATGGTTTGGCGCCAAGCCGTCTGCACAAACGAAGCCCGACGAATCGGTTGACGAAATGCGCCGGCGCGCCCAACACCGGCTGATTGGCGCCGTGGTGCTGGTGGGCCTGGGCGTGGTGGGCTTTCCGTT
The DNA here is from genome assembly GCA_023262365.1 of Burkholderiaceae bacterium. Lineage (GTDB taxonomy): Bacteria > Pseudomonadota > Gammaproteobacteria > Burkholderiales > Burkholderiaceae_C > RS62. Next base: position 564 of record JALRBF010000148.1, on the reverse strand, counting down.
GGTCTTTGACACCAACCCCCGTCCACTGGACGTGGACATGCCCATTGTGATTCCTAACCAAGACAGCGTGCCGGCCCTGGCGCTGCCCCCAGCCACCAGCAGCCTGGCCGATGGCGCGGTCACCGAGCCCACGGCTGGCCCCGCTACTGAGCCCGTTGCCCTGCCCACTGCAGCGCCCATCGCCGAGCCCACCGTGGCCGCTGCCCCAGCGCCGCCGGCGCCCCCGCCCCAACCCTCGGCCCAAGCCGCGAATGCCAATCGCGCGCCAGCCCAGCCTCAAGCCGACCTGCGGGTTGTGGTGCAAGTGGGTAGCTTCACCGATGCGCGCAGCGTCAGGCGTGTGCGTCAGCGCCTCGAGCGCGCCGGCTTAAAAACCTACACCCAGGTCATTCGGCGCAACGGCCAGCGCCTCACGCGCGTGCGCCTGGGCCCGTTTGATGAACAAGCCAAGGCCGAAGCCGCCGCGGCCAAAGCCCGCGCGCTTGGTCTAGACGTTGAACTGCTAAGGTTGTAGGCGCATGTGCGGCATTGTGGGCGCGCTGGCGCAAACCCCGGTCAACCAGT
>JALRBF010000085.1 GCA_023262365.1 Burkholderiaceae bacterium | reverse complement strand
TGCACCCGCTGCAGTGGGGCAGCGCCGACGAGGCGGTGGATTTTTACGACGTAAAGGCCGACGTGGAACGCTTGCTGGCCGGGCACCAGCCCCGCTTTGAGGCCCATCAACACCCCGCGCTGCACCCGGGGCGCTGCGCCTCGGTGTGGCTGGGCCAAACCCAAGTGGGCACCCTAGGCGAACTGCACCCCCGCTGGCGCCAGCAACACGAGCTAAGCCACGCGCCGGTGTTGTTTGAGCTTACGCTTGACGCCGTGCAAGCCCAGCCCATGCCGCACACCGCCACCATTGGCCGCAACCCGCGCGTGTGGCGCGACGTGGCGCTGTGGGTGGCCGACGGCACCCGCGCGGCCACCGTGCTACAAGCCGCCCGCCAAGCCAACGGCACCGGGCTGCTGCAAGACGTGGTGCTGTTTGACACCTACCGCCCCCCGGCAGGCCACGCCGAGCACGGCCACACCAGCATGGCGCTGCGACTGGTGCTGGGCAGCCCCACGGCCACGCTAACCGACGAACAGGCCGACGCCGCCGTGGCCGAGGTGCAGCACGCCTTGGTGCAGCACTGCCAAGCCCGCCTGCGCGTGTAGCAGCAAACAACACAAGCGAGCCCCACATGTCCGACATGGCCCTACAAAGCATTGAAACCCCAGCCCTGACCAAGGCCGAGTTGGCCGAACTGCTGTACGAAGAAATTGGCCTAAACAAACGCGAAGCCAAAGACATGGTGAACGCCTTTTTTGACCTGGTAACCAACGCCTTGGTGGACGGGGACGAGGTAAAAGTCTCGGGCTTTGGCAACTTTCAGGTACGCCAAAAAACCGCGCGCCCCGGCCGCAACCCCCGCACCGGCGAGGCCGTTGCCATTGGCCCGCGGCGGGTGGTAACCTTTCATCCCAGCGCCAAGCTTCGCGAACAGATGGTCAACCCGCCATCTGTGGGGTAAAGTTTGACCTTCTACACCCGACTCGCCTAACGTGGAAATTCCTCTGCCCTCCATACCCGGTAAACGCTACTTCACCATTGGTGAGGTGGCCGAACTGTGCGCCGTGAAGCCCCACGTGCTGCGCTACTGGGAGCAAGAATTTGCCCAACTCAAGCCGGCCAAGCGTCGTGGCAACCGCCGCTACTACCAGCAGCACGAGGTGGTGATGATTCGGCGCATACGCGAACTGCTGTACGACAAGGGCTTTACCATTCAAGGCGCGCGCAGCCGCATACAAGAATGGGTGGCCGCCGAACGCCAAAGCCGCCGCCCGCAACTAAGCACCGAACCCGCGGCCAACGCGGGCTACGGCGACACCCTAGCCGCGCAAGCATGGAACCTAAGCCTAGACCAACCCCAGGGCGTGGCCCAACTGCGCAGCGAACTGGTGCGCATACGCGACCTGCTCGACCCCGACCTGTAACGGACTAGCTAATTCTTCTTCAGCCACTCGATAGCTTCAGGACTTTTTTCTACTGCGATTACTCTAGTTCTTGGTGCTTCAGTTGCGATTGCAAGTGCCAAGGCGCCCGAACCTGATCCGAGATCTATTACTGAAATCTCTCCAGTAACTTTCTCTTCTAAGTTTTTAACATGTGTGAGTACTGCTTCGACCAGTAGTTCACTTTCAGGGCGTGGTACCAATACCCCTG
>JALRBF010000240.1 GCA_023262365.1 Burkholderiaceae bacterium | reverse complement strand
AGGGCTACAACGTGCTCATGCCCATGGGCTGGGATGCATTTGGCTTGCCTGCGGAGAACGCGGCCATGAAAAACGGTGTGCCCCCGGCGCGCTGGACGTACGACAACATTGCTTACATGAAGCAACAAATGCAGGCCATGGGGTTGGCCATTGACTGGTCGCGCGAGGTTGCCACCTGCGACGCCAGCTACTACAAGTGGAACCAGTGGCTGTTTTTGAAGATGCTGGAAAAAGGCATCGCCTACCGCCAAACCCAGGTGGTCAATTGGGACCCGGTGGATCAAACCGTATTGGCCAACGAGCAAGTCATAGACGGCCGCGGCTGGCGTACCGGCGCACCGGTGCAAAAGCGCGAAATTCCTGGCTACTACCTGCGCATTACCGACTACGCACAAGAATTGCTCGACCACGTGCAACTCGACGGCGAGCACGCCACCCTTACGGGTTGGCCCGCGCGCGTGCGCTTGATGCAAGAGAACTGGATAGGCAAGAGCCAGGGTGTGCGGTTTGCGTTTACGCACGAGGTAAGAGACGCCGACGGTGCAGCGATTCAAAACGGCCGCATGCAAGTCTTTACCACCCGCGCCGACACCATCATGGGCGTGACCTTTTGCGCCGTGGCCCCCGAGCACCCACTGGCGCAGCACGCCGCGGCCACGCAGCCGGCGTTGGCCGAGTTCATTGAACGCTGCAAGCACGGTGGCACCACCGAGGCCGAGCTTGCGGCCAAAGACAAAGAGGGCATGGACACCGGCTTGCACGTGGTGCACCCGCTCACGGGCCAGTCGGTTCCCCTGTGGGTAGGCAACTACGTGCTCATGAGCTATGGCGGTGGCGCCGTAATGGGCGTGCCGGCGCACGACGAGCGGGATTTTGCCTTTGCGCTGAAGTACGGGCTACCCATCCAGCAGGTGGTGGCGTCGCGTCAGGCTCACGAGGTGTTTGACGCGACCCGCTGGCAAGACTGGTACGCCAGCAAAGATGGCCTGTGCATCCACTCGGGCGCCCTTGACGGCATGGGCTTTGCACAAGCCGTGGACCACGTGGCCGGCGAACTCGCCGCCAAGGGCTTGGGTGACAAACAAACCACATGGCGGCTGCGTGACTGGGGCATCAGCCGCCAACGATACTGGGGTACGCCCATCCCCATTATTCACTGCCACGACTGCGGTGCCGTGCCCGTACCCGAGGCCGACTTGCCCGTGACCTTGCCGCAAGACCTGGTGCCCGATGGCAGCGGCAACCCGCTCAATCAGTGCGAGTCGTTTTTGCGTGTGAACTGCCCCACTTGTGGCAAGCCGGCGCGGCGCGAAACCGACACCATGGATACCTTCGTGGACTCGGCGTGGTACTTCATGCGTTACTGCAACCCCACCCGTGACGACGCCATGGTGGGCGAGGGCGCGCGGCACTGGATGCCCATGGACCAGTACATCGGGGGCATTGAGCATGCCATTTTGCATTTGCTGTACGCGCGGTTTTGGACCAAAGTCATGCGTGACCTCGGGCTGGTGGCGGTGGACGAGCCCTTTACCAAGCTGCTCACCCAAGGCATGGTGCTGAACCACATTTACTCGCGCAAAGACGACAAAGGCGGCGTGGAGTATTTTTGGCCGCACGAGGTACAAGACGTGCTCGATGACAGCGGCAAGGTTACCGGCGCGGTGCTCAAGCAGGACAAAGGCCCGTTGCCGGCGGGCACGCCCATTACCTACGAAGGGGTGGGCACCATGAGCAAAAGCAAAAACAATGGGGTGGACCCCCAAGACCTAATTGAGCGCTATGGCGCCGACACCGCGCGCCTGTACACCATGTTTACCGCACCGCCCGAGGCTACGCTGGAGTGGAACGACTCGGCGGTGGAGGGCAGTGCGCGCTTTTTACGCCGTGTGTGGGCCTATGGCCACACCCATCGGCAAGCCATTGCCCAAGGCATGGCGCAGTCGCCTATCGACGGACCGCGTGTTGCCCAAACGCTGCGGCGGGAGCTGCACACCGTGCTGCGCCAAGCCACCTACGACTACGAGCGCATGCAGTACAACACCGTGGTCTCGGCGGTGATGAAAATGCTCAACGCGCTCGAGTCCGCCGGGGCCTGCCATGCCGGGGCGCAAGCCGAGGGCTTTGGGCTGCTGCTGCGGGTGTTGTACCCGGCGTGCCCGCACATCACCGAGGCCCTGTGGCAAGCGCTGGGCTACGCCACGCCCCACGGCCCACTGCTGGATGCGCCATGGCCGCAGGTGGACGAGGCGGCGCTGCAGCAAGACGAGATTGAACTGGTTTTGCAAATCAACGGCAAGCTGCGCGGCAGCCTAACGGTGTCGGCCCAAGCCGACGCTCAGGCGATTGAAGCCGCCGCTTTGGCCAGCGACGTGCTGGCGCGGCACGCCGCCGGGGCGACGCCGCGCAAGGTGGTGGTGGTCCCCGGACGTTTGGTTAATGTGGTGATGTGAGGGCAAGCAACATGGTGCAACGGCGAAACCTGATGGGCATGGCGGTGGTAGCAGGGCTGGCCGGCTGCGGTTTTCGTCTGCGCGGGCAGGTCAGCTTGCCGTTTCGCCAGCTGCTGCTCACCGGCGTGCAAGGTGGAGTCACGCAAGCGTTGCGTCAGACGTTAAGCCTCAACGACGTGACAGTGTGGGAGGCCGGCGCCACCAACGCCGCACTGCCGCAGTGGCGCCTTGAGGTGAGCGAAGACCGCACCAGTCGCCAGGTAGTGGGCACGGTGGTCTCGGGGCGGGTACGCGAGATTGAGCTGGGCGTGCACTTTGCCTACGCCTTGTACCGGGTGGATGCCGGCCCCAACGACGAGCCGGCGGTACGCGACCAAATTGAGCTGGTGCGCGACATGACTTACGAAGAGAGCGCGGCGTTGGCCAAAGCCACCGAAGAGGCCACGCTGTTACGTGACATGCAGACCCGAGCGGCGCAGTCGGTGCTGCGGCGCTTGGCCGCCTGGGGCGGGCGCTAAAGCCCATGCGACTCGAGCTCGAGCAGCTTGAGGCGCATCTGCAGCAAGGGGCACTGCGTTCGCTCTACACCTTGTACGGCGCCGAGCCGTTGCTGTTGCAAGAAGCCGCCGACGCATTACGCCGGGCGGCATACCAGGCGGGCTACGGGCAGCGGCAGGTGTGCACCATGGCCAGCGCCAACGACGACTGGAGCCCGGTGTTGGCCAGTCACGCCAGCCTCAGCCTGTTTGGTGATCGCCAGCTAATCGAGGTGCGCATTCCTGGGGGTAAGCCGGGCAAGGTGGGGTCGGTGGCATTGCAGCAACTGGCTGAGCAACTCGCCGGCGCGGCCGCTGGCGATACGTTGACCCTGGTGTTGTTGCCCCGACTCGACGCCACCCAAACCAAAAGCGCGTGGATGGCGGCACTGGAGCACAGCGGGGTGGTGGTGCGCGTTAACCCCGTGGCACGCGCGGCGTTGCCCGCTTGGCTGGCCAAGCGGCTGGCCCAACAGGGGCAACGCGTGGCCCCGGGCGACGAGGGCGAACGCAGCCTGCAATGGCTGGCGGCCTGCGTCGAAGGCAACCTGCTGGCGGCGCACCAAGAGGTGCAAAAACTTGCTTTGTTGTACCCCGAGGGCACGCTGAGCTTGGCGCAAATTGAAGCCGCTGTGGCTGACGTGGCGCGGTTTGACCCGTTTGGCTTGTCGGTGGCGGTGCTTGCCGGTGAGGCCGAGCGCGCCGAGCGCATGCTGCAGGGGTTAGAGGCCGAAGGGGTCTCTCCGGTGTTGGTGCACTTTGTGTTGGCCGAAGACCTGCGCAGCTGCGCCCAGGTATGCAAAAGCCTCAGCCAAGGTCGCGCGTTACCCGCGGTGTTGCGTGAGCAGCGTATTTGGGGCGAAAAAGAACGCCTGATGGGGCGCATGGCCCCGCGCCTGAACTTGGCGCAAACCCTACGCTGGGTGCGGCAGGCTCATGAGGTCGACGGCGTCATCAAAGGCTTGCGGCTGCCGGCGTGGCCCGCTCAGCCGTGGCTGGCGCTGCGCCAATTGGCGCGCCAGGTGGCGCAGGGCTGTCGCGCCTAGGGGTTGCCCCTGCAAGGGTGCGACAATGTTCACCATGGCAAGTGAGGACATTACTGCATTGATGCACCGCTTGGGGTCCCAGGCACGGGCGGCTTCGGCGCAGTTGGCCAAGGCCAGCGCCGCGCAGCGGCGTCATGCGCTGTTGGCGCTGGCGCAGCGCTTGCGCGAGCACCACGCCCCGCTGCAGCAGGCCAATCAGCACGATCTGGACGCGGCGCAGGCCGCCGGGGTGCAGGGCCCCTTGCTGGATCGCTTGCGCTTGGACGACAAGGCGCTGCAGACCTGCGCCCTGGGCTGCGAGCAACTGGCCGCCATGTCCGATGTGGTGGGCGAGATGTTTGGTTTTTGTGAGCAGCCCAGCGGCATACGCGTGGGACAGATGCGGGTGCCCTTAGGCGTGTTCGCCATGATTTACGAAAGCCGACCCAATGTAACCATTGAGGCCGCCTCCTTGGCCATCAAAAGCGGCAACGCCTGCATCTTGCGCGGTGGTTCCGAAGCCTTGCATACCAACCAAGCTTTGGCCGAGTGTGTGGCGCATGCCTTGGTGGCTGCGGCGCTGCCGGCTGAGGCGGTGCAACTGGTGCCAGTAACCGACCGTGCCGCGGTGGGTGTGTTGCTGCACATGGACCAAGCGATTGACGTGGTGGTGCCGCGCGGCGGCAAGGGGTTAATTGAGCGCGTCAGCGCCGAGTCGCGCATACCGGTGCTCAAGCATTTGGACGGCAATTGCCACGTGTATGTTGACGACGGCGCCGACTTGGCCATGGCCTTGCGCGTCACGGACAACGCCAAGACGCAAAAATACAGTCCATGCAACGCCGCCGAGAGCTTGCTGGTGGCGCAGGCCGAGGCCGCGGCGTTTTTGCCTGCTTTGGGCGCGGCAATGGCCGCCAAAGGGGTTGAGTTGCGCGCCTGCCCCGAGGCCATGGCCTGCTTGCAGTCGGTGGCCAACCTGCAAGTTAAGCCCGCCAGCGAGGCGGACTGGGCCACCGAGTACTTGGCGCCGGTCATGAGTGTAAAAGTGGTGGCCGGGCTGGATGAGGCCATTGCACACATCAACACCCACGGCAGCCACCACACCGACGCCATCGTTACCCGAGACCACGCGCGTGCCCAACGGTTTTTGCGCGAGGTCGACTCCGCCAGCGTCATGCTCAACGCCAGCACCCGGTTTGCCGATGGTTTTGAATACGGATTGGGTGCCGAAATTGGCATCTCCACCGACAAACTGCATGCGCGCGGCCCGGTGGGTATCACGGGCTTGACCAGCGTCAAGTACGTGGTGCTGGGCAATGGACACGTTCGCACCTGACTCACTGACCCCTTTGTTTACCTGAGACGACATGGTTCCACATTTGGTGACAGCCCTAACCGGGCCAATTAACGAACTCGAGCAACGCATCCTGGAGTCCATGCCGGCCATTGAGCGTTGGTTTCGGCTGGAGTGGATGGAGCACACGCCGCCGTTTTATACCTCGGTGGACATACGTAACGCCGGCTTCAAATTGGCACCAGTGGACACCAATTTGTACCCCGGGGGCTGGAACAACCTCACCGATGACATGCTGCCCCTGGCGGTGCAAGCGGCCATGGCGGCGATTGAAAAAATCTGCCCTGAAGCCAAAAACCTGTTGCTCATACCCGAGAACCACACGCGCAATACGTTTTATTTGAGCAACGTAGCGCAGTTACAACGCATTTTTTTGCAAGCTGGGCTTAACGTGCGCTTGGGTTCGTTCAACCCCGACATCACGGCGCCCACCCGGCTGGAGCTCAGCTCGGGCGAGGTGCTTACGCTTGAGCCTTTGCAACGCGAGGGCCGACGACTGGGATTAAAAGACTTTGACCCGTGCACCATTTTGATTAACAACGACCTGAGCGCGGGTACGCCGCCCATGTTGCGCGACTTGCACGAGCAGTTTGTGCTGCCGCCGCTGCATGCGGGGTGGTCGGTGCGGCGCAAGTCGTTGCATTTTGCTGCCTACGAGGAGGTGGCCAAGCGTTTTGCCAAATTGCTGGGCATGGATCAATGGTTGATTAACCCCATGTTTAACCACTGTGGCCGGGTGAATTTTGCCGACGGTGAGGGCATGGCGTGCATGCGTGACAACGTGGACGTGCTGTTGACCAAAATACGCCGCAAGTACAAAGAATACGGTATACAAGAAAAGCCCTTTGTGGTGGTCAAGGCTGACAATGGCACCTACGGCATGGGCGTCATGACGGTGCGCGATGCCGCCGAACTCAACGAAATCAACCGCCGGACACGCAACAAAATGAGCACCGTCAAAGACGGCTTGCCGGTAAGCGATGTGCTGATACAAGAGGGCGTGGTCACCAACGAGCGTATCAACGAGGCCGTGGCCGAGCCTGTGGTGTATATGCTTGATCGCTACGTGGTGGGCGGCTTTTACCGCGTACACGCCGAGCGTGGCGTGGATGAAAACCTCAACGCTCCCGGCGCCAGCTTCGTGCCACTGGCGTTTGACCAAAGCGCGCACTTGCCCGAGCCTGGCGTCAAACCCGGCGCAAGCGCACCGAACCGGTTTTACATGTACGGGGTGCTGGCACGCCTGGCCATGCTGGCGGCCAGCTACGAACTTGAGCAAACCGACCCCAACGCCGAAGACGTCGACTGAGGCGTTGACCGCCACGGATCGCGCGCGTGACCGCATCGTCTCATCCCGCTAAGTCCTCGGTGGCCGCCTTGGCGTTTGGCGCCCTGGGGGTGGTGTTTGGCGACATTGGCACCAGCGTGCTGTACGCCGTCAAAGAGGTGTTTGCCTCGGGCTGGATCAGCTACACCCCGGCACACGTTTATGGCATTTTGTCGCTGCTTATTTGGGCGCTGACCATCATCGTCTCGCTCAAGTACGTGACCTTGGTGCTGCGTGCGGACAACCAAGGTGAGGGCGGCTTGGTGGCCATGCTGGCCTTGGCCGCCTCGGCCGTGGCGCACCGGCCTGGTTTGTCCAAGGTGTTGTTTGCCTTGGGCATTTTTGGCGCCGCGTTGTTTTATGGCGATGGCGTGATCACGCCAGCCATCTCCGTGCTGTCAGCGGTTGAAGGCGTGGCCTTGCTCGCGCCGTCGCTGCATTCGGCGGTGTTGCCTGCAACGCTTGTGATTTTGCTGGGGTTGTTTTTGTTCCAGCGCCGCGGCACCAAGGGGGTGGGGCGGGCCTTTGCGCCAATCACCGCGCTGTGGTTTGTTACCCTGGCCTGGCTGGGCTTACGCGAAATCGTGGCCAACCCCGATGTGCTGTGGGCCTTGTCGCCGCATCACGCCTGGGGCTTGGTGCGCGAAGCGCCCACCCAATGCTTTTTGTTGCTCGCTGCGGTGGTGTTGTGCGTCACCGGGGCCGAGGCGCTTTACGCGGACATGGGACACTTTGGCAAGCGTCCCATACGCTTGATGTGGTTTGGTGTGGTCATGCCCGCTTTGGTGCTGAACTACCTTGGACAAGGGGCGCTGTTGCTGCGCCAGCCCGAGGCCATTGCCAATCCGTTTTTTTTGCTGGCACCCGATTGGTTTGCCTGGCCGCTGGTGGCGCTGGCCACACTGGCCACGGTGATTGCCTCGCAGGCCCTGATCTCAGGGGCGTTTAGCGTCACGCGGCAGTTGATTCAGCTGGGTTACTTACCGCGCATGCGGGTGTTGCACACCAGTGCCCGCGACGCTGGGCAAATCTACGTCCCGTTTGTGAATTGGACTTTGTTTGTGGTGATTGCGCTGGCCGTGCTGCTGTTTAAGACCAGCAGCCAGCTGGCCTCGGCTTATGGCGTAGCCGTCACCATTGATATGTTCATCACCACGCTGCTAACCTTCTTTGTGGTGCGTTATGCGTGGGGCTACGCGCTGCCGCTGGCCGTCGGCGCCACGGGGTTTTTTCTGTTGGTCGACGCGCTGTTTTTGGGTGCCAACCTCACCAAAATCGTCGATGGTGGCTGGTTCCCCTTGGTCATTGGACTGACGCTGTCGGTGCTGATGTTTACCTGGCGCGCGGGGCGTAGGCTCACGGTGCAAAGCCTCTCGGGCGAGAGCATCGCGTTGCAGCCCTTTGTGGCCTCGGTCATGCTGGAGCCACCCACCCGGGTGCCCGGGACGGCGGTGTTTTTGAACCCATCGGCGCAAACCGTGCCACACGCTTTGTTGCATAACCTCAAGCACAACAAGGTGCTGCACGCGCAAAACCTGTTTGTTAGTGTGCAACACGCCGACGTGCCGTGGGTGGGGTTGGAGCAGCGGACCAGCGTGGAGCCGTTGGGGCACGCGTGTTGGCAGGTCACGGTGCGATTTGGCTTCAAAAACGAGCCCGACTTGCCCAAGGCGTTGGCCTTGGTCAAGGCCCCTGGCTTGGTAATTGATCCCATGCAGACCTCGTACTTTTTGTCGCGCGACACCCTGGTGCCAGGGCAAGCGACCAACATGGCCGCGTGGCGTGAAAAACTGTTTGTCACCATGCACCGCAACGCCGCTGCCGCGGCAGACTTTTTGCATCTGCCACACAACGCGGTGATTGAAATGGGCACCAAGGTAAGGCTTTGACATGAAATTGCTGTTTGTTGCTGACGCGGTACATACCTTTGCACCCTACAAAGACACCACCTACGCCATGATGCGCGAGGCCAGTCGCCGCGGCATGGCCATACACGTGTGCCAGCCACACCACGTGCATTGGCAAAGTGGCCAAGGGGTGCAGGCCTGGGCGCAACGCCTGACGCTGCTCGATGTGCCCACGCCCAGCAAAAACCAACCCAATTGGTACACGCTAGGGGACACGCAATGCTTGGCCTTAAGCGCCTACGACGCGGTGCTGATGCGCAAAGACCCGCCGTTTGACTCAGAGTATTTTTATGCCACCCATTTGCTCGAGCAAGCCGCGCGCGAGGGGGCCAAGGTATTCAACCGCCCGCAGGCCTTGCGCGATCATTCTGAAAAACTGGCGTTGATGGAGTTTGCCCAGTGGGCGCCGCCCACGCTGGTGACGCGCGATGCACAAGCCATACGGGGGTTTCATCAGGCGCACCAAGACATCATTCTCAAACCACTTGATGGCATGGGCGGCATGGGGATTTTCCGCGTCAAGCCCGACGGTTTGAATTTGGGCAGCATCATTGAGCAATTGGGGCATAACGGGCAGCAAACCCTGATGGTGCAGCAGTACCAACCCGCCATTGCGCAGGGCGACAAGCGGGTGTTGTTGATTGCGGGTGAGCCCGTGCCCTACGCCTTGGCGCGCATGCCGCAGGCCGGCGAGGTGCGTGGCAACCTCGCCGCCGGCGGGCGCGGGGTGGCGCAGCCGCTGGCCGAGGCGGACTTGGCGATTGCCCGCGCCCTGGGGCCCACGCTGGCCGCGCGTGGGTTGTTGCTGGTGGGGCTGGATGTGATTGGTGAGAAGTTAACCGAGGTCAACGTCACCAGCCCCACGTGCTTTCGTGAAATCACCGAGCAAACGGGCTGGGACGTCGCCTCGTACTTTATCGACGCCCTGCAGGCCGCTTGCGCGGCCTCATCCTAGGCTTAACCCTTAACCTTCAAACGCCACGCGTGCAGCAGCGGCTCGGTGTAGCCGCTGGGCTGCTCGATGCCTTTAAAAACCAAGTCGCACGCGGCTTGGTAGGCCTTGGATCGCGCGAAGTGCCCGGCCATGGGTCGATAAGCTGGATCGCCGGCGTTTTGCTTGTCCACCACCGCGGCCATGCGTTCAAAGGTTTGCTTAACCTGTTTGACGCTGACCACCCCATGGTGCAGCCAGTTGGCGATGTGTTGGCTGGAAATACGCAAGGTCGCGCGGTCCTCCATTAGGCCAACGTTGTGAATGTCGGGCACCTTGGAGCAGCCCACCCCTTGGTCGACCCAGCGCACCACGTAGCCCAAAATACCTTGGGCGTTGTTGTCCAGCTCTTGCTGAATATCGGCCGCGGGCCAACGTGGCTTGGCTACCACCGGTACCGTCAGCAGGCCGCCCAGCAGCGCCTCGCGCTCGTCGTTGTCGCTGACGCGCTCGAGCGTTTGCTGCACCTTGGCCACGTCGATTTGATGGTAGTGCAAGGCGTGCAGTGTGGCCGCGGTGGGGCTGGGCACCCAGGCGGTGTTGGCCCCGGCCAGTGGGTGCGCCACTTTTTGGCGCAACATGTCGGCCATCAAATCGGGCATGGCCCACATGCCTTTGCCAATTTGGGCGCGTCCGCGCAGGCCGCAGGCCAAGCCCACCAGCACGTTGTTGCGCTCGTAGGCCTGAATCCACGCGCTGCTTTTCATGTCGCCTTTGCGCATCATGGGGCCGGCCTGCATGGCGGTGTGCATCTCGTCGCCGGTGCGGTCAAGAAAGCCGGTGTTAATAAAGGCCACGCGGTCACGTGCGGCGGCAATGCACGACTTGAGGTTGACGCTGGTGCGGCGGGAGGGATGTGCATTGATGGAACCTTGTTTAACCAAGGCTTGGGTATGTCGGGAGAGTACGGCCATTTACCACTGTCTGCATATTTGCAGCAAAAATACCAGCTACCGGTTTTAAAATGTGGCTGTGGTTTAAATGGCTGCGTCGAAAGTTATATTGCTGGGCCTG
>JALRBF010000200.1 GCA_023262365.1 Burkholderiaceae bacterium | reverse complement strand
CGGCCTTGGTGTGGGCCGGGGTGCCGCCGGTGGCTGCCAACGCCACGAGCACGCTGGCGGCGTTTCCGGGTTACGCCAGCAGCAGCTGGGGCTTTCGCGGCGAACTCGCCAGCCTGCCACGGCGCACGGTATTCGTTGAGTTGCTGATTGCCGCCGTGGGCGGCGTGCTGGGCGCGTTGCTGCTGCTGGTTACGCCGGCGGCAACCTTTAATGGCTTGGTGCCTTGGCTGCTGTTGTTTGCCACGGTGGCGTTTGTGCTGGCGCCCAAGGTGCAGCCGCTGCGCGCCATGCAAAGCCGCGCAGCGAGTTGGCGCCGGCCTGGATTGGCGTTGGCCTCGGTCTACGGCGGGTACTTCAACGGCGGGCTGGGCATTGTGCTCATGGCGGTGTACAGCGTGTGTGGCGAGCGGCTCAACGCCTCGAACGCGCTAAAAAATTTGCTCTCGGCGGTGCTGGCGGTGTGGTCGGTGGTGGCGTTTACGCTGGCCGGGCTCATTGCCTGGCACGCCGCGCTGGTGATGATGGTGGCCACCACGCTGGGCGGGCTGCTGGGCGCGCGCGTGGCCCAGCGCATGCCCACACGCGGCGTGCGCTGGGTGGTGATTGCCACTGGCGGCCTGATGACGTTGGCGTTTTTTGTCAAGGCCTACGGCGGCTAAACCCATGGCGGCCGGTGTCTTGAGCCCGCTGCGGCGGGTGGTGGTGGGCCTAAGCGGTGGCGTGGACTCGGCCGTGAGCGCTTGGCTGCTCAAGCAGCAGGGGCACGAGGTGGTTGGCCTGTTCATGAAGAACTGGGACGACGACGACGACACCGGCTACTGCAGCGCCAACGAGGATTTTGTTGACGCCGCGGCGGTGGCCGACGTGATTGGCATTGACTTGGAGCACGTGAACTTTGCCGCGGACTACAAAGACCGGGTGTTTGCCGAGTTTTTGCGCGAATACCAAGCCGGCCGCACACCCAACCCCGATGTGCTGTGCAACGCCGAGATCAAGTTCAGAGCGTTTTTGGACCACGCCACTGGGCTGGGCGCCGACGTGATTGCCACCGGGCACTACGCGCGCCGCCGCGACGTGCCCTTGGCCGGCGGCGGCACCGAGGCGCAACTGCTCAAGGGGCTGGACCCCAGCAAAGACCAGAGCTATTTTTTGCACCGACTCAGCCAAGCGCAACTGCAACGCAGCTGGTTTCCGCTGGGCGCGTTGCACAAAACCGAGGTGCGTCAAATCGCCCAGCGCCTGGGTTTGCCCAACGCCAAAAAGAAAGACTCCACCGGCATTTGCTTTATTGGCGAGCGGCCGTTTCGCGAATTTCTTAACCGCTACCTGGCGGCTCGCCCCGGCCCCATTGAAGACGAGGACGGCCGCGTTGTTGGCCAACACATGGGACTGAGCTTTTATACCTTGGGGCAGCGGCAAGGCTTGGGGGTGGGCGGCGTCAAAGGCGCGCACGCCGGGCAACCGTGGTTTGTGGCGCGCAAAGACATGGCGCGCAACGCGCTGGTGGTGGTGCAAGGGCACGACCACCCGTGGTTGTTGTCAAACGGGCTGCAGGCCGCACAGTGCAGCTGGTGCAGCGGCAAGCCGCCACCGCCAGCGGCGTACCACGCCAAGACGCGTTACCGTCAAGCCGACGCCGCCTGCCACTGGACAAACGGCTCGCAAGGCGGCGATTTTTCGCTGCGTTTTGATGAGCCGCAGTGGGCGGTTACACCCGGCCAAAGCGCCGTGGTGTACGACGGCGAGGTGTGCTTGGGCGGCGGGGTGATAGCCCAGGCCTTTGACTAAAACGGAATGTCGTCGTCCAAGTCGTCAAAGCCGCCGCCGTTGCCACCGGCGGGCTTGCTGGCCGCGGGGGCGGCGGCCTGCGCCGCTGGCCGCGGGGCGCGGGCTGCGGTGTCGGGGCTGCCTGAACCTTCGCGCCCGCCCAGCAGTTGCAGTTCGCTTGCGATGATGTCCACCGTATGGCGTTCTTGGCCGGTCTTTTGGTCGGTGTAGCTGCCGTACTTCAGACGGCCCTCAACGTAAATGGGGCGCCCTTTTTTGATGTACTCGCCCGCGATTTCTGCCAGCCGGTCGTAAAACGTGATGCGGTGCCACTGCGTGTCCTCAACCATCTCGCCGCTGGTGCGGTCTTTGCGGCGGCTGCTGGTGGCCACGCTGACGTTGGCCACGGCCTGCCCCGAGGGCAGGTAACGCACCTCAGGGTCGCGCCCGCAGTTGCCTACCAAAATCACTTTATTCACTGATGCCATGCCCTACCTCCTCTGAATGTGCAACGAGGGAGACCTCCCTCTTGCTGCTTATTGTGCCCCAAGCCGACTGGGTCTTGCGCACGCTTGGCGCTTATGATGTCAGGTTGCCTGTTTTTTGATTTCACTGCCATGAACGCCCCTGAACGCCCCAGCCCACAGGCCACGTCTGACCGACTCACCCACATCGTGGTGCGGGGGGCACGCACGCACAACTTGCAGGCAATCAACGTGGACATCCCTAAGGGGCAGTTGGTGGTGATGACAGGGCCCAGCGGCTCGGGCAAATCGAGTTTGGCCTTTGATACGCTGTACGCCGAGGGTCAACGGCGCTACGTGGAGAGCTTGTCAACCTACGCACGACAGTTTTTGCACCGGCTGGACAAGCCCGACGTGGACTGGATCGAGGGCTTGTCGCCAGCCATCGCCATTGAGCAAAAAGCCAGCAACCACAACCCGCGTTCAACGGTGGGCACGGTCACCGAGATTTTGGATCACCTGCGCTTGCTGATGGCGCGTGCCGGCACCTCGCATTGCCCCACCCACGACACGCCGCTGCAAGCCTTTGGCGTGAGCGACATGGTGGATCAGGTGTTGGCACTGCCCGAGGGCTCGCCGGTGGCGCTGTTGGCCCCGCAAACGGCGCAAGCCGAGGTGCCATGGGCCACCCAACTGGCACGCGCGCAAGCCATGGGCTTTACACGCTGGGTGGTGGACGGCCAGTGGCTGGAGGACGCCCATGTGGACGCCTTGGCCCAGGCGCAACACGTGGCCCTGGTGGTGGACCGGCTAAAGGTGCGCGCCGAGGCCAGGCAACGCGTGGCCGAAAGCGTAGAGACTGCGCTCAAGCTGGGCGACGGTGTGCTTGGCATTTGGCCGATGGACGGCAGCCCCCCGCGGCGGCTCAACGCACGCTGGTCGTGTCCGCACTGCCAGCACACCGCGCCCAACCCTGAGCCGCGCATGTTTTCGTTTAACTCACCCCACGGCGCGTGCCCCGAATGCGACGGACTGGGCCACGTGGTGCGGTTTGACCCGACGCGGGTGGTGGCATTTCCCAGCTTAAGCCTCGCCAGCGGCGCCATACGCGGCTGGGACAGGCGCAACCCCCAAGCCATGGCGTGGCTACAAGCCCTGGCCACTGCGCTGGGGTTTGACCTAGAGGCGCCGTTTGAATCGCTGCCCGCCCATGTGCAACACGCGGTGCTGTGGGGCACGGGCGAGCAAACCCTCAAGGTGTCGCTGCCACAGGCCAAGGGGGCGCCCACGGCACAACAGGTGCCGTTTGAAGGGGTGATGCCCAGCCTGCAACGGCGCTGGAGCCAAACCCAATCCAGCCTGGTGCGCGACGAGCTGGCGCGCTTGCGCGCGCCCGCACCATGCCCGAGCTGCCACGGCACGCGCCTGCGCGCCGAGGCACGCCAGGTGTTCATTGGCCAGGGCGCGCAGCGCCGCAACCTGCCGCAGTGGTGCCAAATGACCTTGGCGGATTTGCAGCGCGAATGTCAAGGGCTTGACCTGCATGGCGCGCGCGCCGACATCGCCGCGCGCGTGCTTCAAGAGATCACCGCGCGCCTGCGCTTTTTGAACAACGTGGGGCTGGGGTATCTCAACCTTAACCGCAGCGCCGAGTCGCTCTCGGGCGGCGAAGCGCAGCGAATTCGGCTGGCCAGTCAAATTGGCTCGGGCCTATCGGGGGTAATGTATGTGTTAGACGAGCCCAGCATTGGCCTGCATCAGCGTGACAACGACCGACTCATTGCCACCTTGCGCCACCTGCGCGACCTGGGCAACACGGTGCTCGTGGTGGAACACGACGAAGACATGATTCGCGCCGCTGACCACGTGCTGGACTTGGGCCCAGGCGCCGGCACCATGGGCGGGCGCGTGGTGGCGCAAGGCTCGCCGCAAGCGCTGCAAAGCATGCCCGCGTCGCTCACCGGCCAATACCTTAGCGGCGCGCAAACGATAGCCGTGCCCACCCAGCGTGTGGCACCCGACCCGGCACGCCAAATCGAGGTACGCGGCGCGCGTGGTCACACGCTGCGAGGCTTGGATGTGGCGTTTCCGGTGGGGCTGATGACGTGCGTGACAGGCGTCTCGGGCTCAGGCAAGAGCACCTTGGTGAACGACACCTTGCTGCGCGCCATGAGCCGACTGGTGCACCGGGCCAGCACCGAGGCCGCCGACCATGACGACCTTTTGGGCCACCAGCACGTGGACCATGTGGTCAGCGTTGACCAGTCGCCCATTGGCCGCACGCCGCGCAGCAACCCAGCCACTTACACCGGCGTGTTTGGACTGATTCGCGACCTCATGGCCGAAACCCCCACCGCCCGCGAGCGCGGCTATGGCCCGGGGCGTTTTTCGTTTAACGTGGCCGGCGGGCGCTGCGAAGCCTGTCAAGGCGACGGCGTGACCCGAGTGGAGATGCACTTTTTGCCCGACGTGTACGTGACCTGCGAGGTGTGCCAGGGCGTGCGCTACAACCGCGAAACCCTTGAGGTGCGCTACAAGGGCTTGCACATTGGTGAGATTTTGAACCTGACGGTAACACAGGCCTTGGCTTTTTTTGAGGCCATGCCGGCCATGCGTCGCAAACTGCAAACCCTGCTTGACGTGGGCTTGGGCTACCTGCGTCTGGGGCAAAACGCCACCACGCTCTCGGGTGGAGAGGCCCAGCGCATCAAGCTTGCCCTGGAATTAAGCAAACGCCAAAACGGGCGCACCTTGTACGTGCTGGACGAACCCACCACCGGGCTGCACTTTGCCGACATCGCACTGCTGCTTGAGGTGCTGCACCGCTTGCGCGACGCGGGCAACACGCTGGTGGTGATTGAGCACAACCTGGACGTGATCAAAACCGCCGACTGGGTGATTGACCTCGGCCCAGAGGGGGGCGACGCCGGCGGGCAGCTGGTGTGCCAAGGCACGCCGGAGACGGTGGCCGCCTGCCCCACCAGCCACACCGGACGCTACCTGCGTCGACTGCTGACAACTTAAGCCAGGTGCGGCGGGGTTTGCAAGGCGTGGCGGGTGGCCTGCGCGGCGGCGCGTGCGGCCAGCGCAAAGTCAGCCCCGCTTGAGGCGTACAAAATGGCGCGCGACGAGTTGACCACCACCATGCCCGCCTCAGGCGTGGGCAACGCCGCACGCACCGTGGCCTGGGCGTCGCCGCCTTGGGCGCCCACCCCAGGCACCAGCAGCGGCAGCTTGGGGGCGAGCGCGCGCACACGGGCGATTTCGTCGGGGTAAGTGGCCCCTACCACCAAACCCAACTGGCCGTTTTCGTTCCACGGCCCTTGCGCTAGGCGCGCGATGTGCTCGAACATTTTGGGCTGGCCGGGTACGCCACCCAGCACCTGCGATTGCAAGTCGTCCCCCCCGGGGTTGGAGGTACGGCACAACAAAAACGCGCCCTTGCCCGGGTACCGCAGATACGGCTGCACCGAGTCCAGCCCCATAAAGGGCGACAGCGTCACCGCGTCGGCCAAGTAGCGCTCAAACGCCTCAACCGCGTACTGCTCGGCGGTGCTGCCAATGTCGCCGCGTTTGGCGTCAAGAATCACCGGCACGTCGGGGGCCACGGCGCGCATGTGCTGCATGAGTCGCTCCAGCTGCGGCTCGGCGCGGTGCGCGGCAAAGTAAGCAATTTGCGGCTTGAAGGCGCAGACCAAATCGGCGGTCGCCTCAACGATTTGGCGGCAAAAATCGTAAATCGCCTCGGGCCCTTTTAGGTGGGGAGGGAAGCGCGCCGGGTCGGGGTCAAGACCCACGCATAGCCGCGATTGATGCGCGTGCTGGGCGTGGGCCAGCCGTTCAATAAACGTCATGCCGCCATTGTAGGAGGGCAGTTCTGGTGCGCCAGGCACAAGTCTTCCCAGGCTTGCGCTTTGTCGCCATGGCGCGTGAGTAAAGCGTCCAAGGCGTGCGTGACTACAAGCGGTGTGCCGTGATAGCGGTGCACCTGTCCGCGCAGCGCGCCCAACGGGGTGTCGGGCGGCAACTGCAGCAAACGCCGGGCAACGTGCGCGCCCAGCGCAATCACCACGTCGGGGCGCAACAACGCCACGGTGTCGCGGCCATGGGGCTGGCAGGCAATTTCGTGCGCCTGGCCGGGCCAGTGGCCTGGCGCCGGCACGCACTTGGTCAGGGCGGTCAGCATCATGGCTGCGGGCGGCAAGCCCAACGCGTGGCCCATGGCCTGCCACAACGCATGCTGCTCGGGCGGCAGCACCAAACCCGGCTCGGCTTGGCTGCTGGGGTGGGCGGCCACAAACAACCATCGCGCGGTGGTTGGCTCGCCTTGCGCCAGCAGCACCGCCGCACGTTGCTGCGCTAAATCACAGGCCTGGCAGGCTTGAACCTGGGCCAAGTGCGCGGCCCAATCGGCGGCGGCGCCATGCGCCACCGCAACCACCGGCATCACCTTAGCTGGGGCAATGGGCGCGGCTGGGGCGGCCGCTGCGGCCACCGGCGGCGGTTGGCGCGCTGGCGCCGGGGCCAGCCACGACACGCCCATGGCGCGCAGCATGGCGCGCTGGCGGTTGGACAGTGACAAGGGGGAAGGGGCAGACATGGAACTCAAATGGCCACGGGTAAGGGCAGGCGCATCACCACCGCGTCTTCACGCTGGGTGGCACTCAAGGGGTAGTATCGCGCACGCGTGGCCACCTCTTCGTAGCCCGCCGCGCGGTACAAGGCACGCGCCGCGGCGTTGCCTACCCGAACCTCTAGCCAAATGGCGTGCGCGGCCTGACGCTGAGCCCACCCGCGCACCGCCTGCAACAGGCCGCTGGCGTGGCCTTGGCGTCTGACGTCTGGGGCCACGGTGAGGTTGAGCACGTGCACCTCGTCCACGCCCAACCATGCCACCGCATGACCCAGCAGACGCGCGCCTTGGGGCACGTGCCACGACGCCGGCGCTTGCGGCTGGGGCGGGCGCAGCAACATGTGGGCCCAGTGCCCATCGCGTAAGCTGTCGGCAAAATTGCCATGGCTCCACGGGTGGGCGTGGCTGGCTTGCTCCACGGCGTGCACGGCCAGCAAATCGCTGGCCTGCATGGCTTGTAGCCAGGGCGCGCTCAAGACGCCACCCCCCGCTGGGCCATGGTTTGCGCCACTTCGTCGCGCACGTAAAGCGGCATCACGTCAGCGGCCGATACCACCTGCGCCGCCCGCCAATGCGCCGGTGCCAAATGCAGCATGGCGCTCGCCGAGGGTGGCGCGGCCTGGGCGTCGATGGCCGCCGGCCACGTGGCCTCGGGCGCGAGCTGGTAGGCCAGGCGCCGGCCTTGACTGGCCTGCACCGCCTCAAGCCACTGGCCCGGCTGCCACAGCGCCGGGGGCTGCACCACCTGCGGCACCTGCCACGGCACCGCCGCGGCGTCGTCAAACCGGTAGCTTGCGGTGTACCACTGGCCCATGCGCGCGTCCAAGGCCACATGTATCTCGCCTGCCACTCGCCAGTCGGGGCATTGCAGCCGCGCCGTGTGGGCCATGGCCATGAGGCTTGGCACCATGATCACCGGCACATCGCCCAGCCCCAGGGCCAAGCCCTGCGCCAAGCTGCAGGCCGTGCGCAGCCCGGTAAACGCGCCCGGGCCTTGCCCCACCACCAAGGCGTGCACATCGCGCCACGCCAACCCGGCCTGCTGCAGCAGCCCTTGCAACGCCGGCAACAACGTGGCCGAGGCCTGCGCGCCGCCAACGGCGTGCGCGCTTTGCACGTGCACGGCCGCGCCTTGCGCCAACCACGCGCCACGGCCTAGGGCCGCGCTCACCGTGCTGCCACTGGTATCCCAGGCCAACATATGATGCAGCGGTTTGTGAGACGATAGAGACATGCGCAGCAAGACCTTCACCACGCACCGTTATGGGGCCGCCTGGACACTGGCTTTGGTTATGGCTTGGGCCACCCCTGGCGCGCGGGCCGCTCATGATACCGACACCATTCCCCAGTCTGTACAAGCGGCCATGGCGCGCGCCAATTTGCCGCTGCAAAGCTTATCGGTGCTGGTGCAGCCTGCTGGCAGTGGGCCGGCGATACTGAGTGTGGCGCCCAAGCGCGCCATGAACCCAGCCTCAATTGCCAAGCTGGTCACCACCTCCGCAGGGCTTGACTTGCTTGGCCCGACCTACGTGTGGCACACCGATTTTTTAACCGACGGCGTGATACGCAATGGCCACCTGCGTGGCAACCTGTACGTGCGCGGCGGCGGCGACCCCAAGCTGGTACTCGAGCGCATTGAAGCCATTTACGCGCAGCTGCAAGCCCAAGGGATACGTGCCATTGACGGCGACATGGTGCTGGATAACAGCGCCTTTGCCTTGCCCAAGCACGAAGCCGGCGGCTTTGACGGCGAAGCGCTGCGGCCTTACAACGTGCAACCGGACGCGCTGCTGGTGAACTTTAAGGCAGTGATTCTGCGTTTTGTTCCGCAACCCCATGCGGGCTACGCGACAGTGGAGGTTGAGCCGGCCATGGCCGGCCTGCGTGTGCCCAAGCGGGTCCGCCTGCAAGGGGGACGGTGTGGCGACTGGCACCAAGCGCTGCGGGCGGATTTTTCAAATCCACGCCACTACCGCCTGCGCGGAGCCTACCCGCGCGCTTGCGGCGAGCAAGAATGGCCCGTGGCATACGCCGACCCCCAAGCCCACGCCAAGCGTGCGTTGCTCGGGCTGTGGCAGGCCAGCGGTGGGCAGCTGCGTGGTACCGTGCGTTGGGGCCACGTACCAGCACACGCCACCTCGCTGCTGCGCGCACCGTCGTTGCCGCTGGGCGAGGTGATTCAAGACATCAACAAATTCAGCAACAACGTCATGGCGCAGCAGCTGTTTTTGACGCTATCGCCGCAACAGCCCGCCACCTTTGACGGTGCGCAACAAACCCTGGCCGCGTGGTGGCGGCGCACCCTGCCCGAGCAGCCCCTACCCAAGGTCATCAACGGCTCGGGCCTAACTCGCCAAGGCCAGCTCAGCGCTGCGGCGTTGGCGGCCTTGCTGCAACACAACCTGCGTGCACCCTACGCCGAGACATTCCGGCAATCGCTGGCGATCGCCGGTATCGACGGCACGGTCAAGCGGGTGGGGCATCAACGCGGCGAGGCCGCGCTGCTGGGGCAGGCCTGGCTTAAAACCGGCACCTTGCGCGACGTGGCGTCGGTGGCTGGCTACGTGCGCAACACACAGGGGCAGTGGCTGGTGGTGGTGGGCATCATCAACCACGAACCGGCCCGGGGTGGCCGCGCGGCCTTGATGCAACTGCTGGCCTGGGCCGCGCAGCAACCCACACCGCAAGCACGGCCCCACTGAGCCGCTTGAGGCAGCTTTAGGCCACGTGGGCGGCGCGGCGCAACCGGTCGCGCACGCCGTCCCAACTCGGGTGCTCGGGGGGTTGCTGCACCCACAAGGCCTGCACGGCCATGGCGTCCATGGCACGCAACACGGCAAACAGCTCGTGGGCGCAAGCCGCGGGCTGGTCGGGCAAGTCAAAACCCGGCACCTGCGGCGCCAGTTTGCGCACCGATGCCCAAGCGTACACCGCTACCCCGGGCCCGGCTTGCGGCAAAGCCTCAGCCAGATCCGCCGCGGACCATAACCGCAGCGGCGTGCGCGGCGCGTAGTGCGAAGCCAACGCACCTGAGACCCGGGGCGCCGCGGCGTCCGGGTTGCACAACGGCTGCCCCAGCACCGCTTCGATGGCAGCCCGATCGAGCATGCCGGGGCGCAGCAGCACCGGGTGTTGGCGCGAGGCATCCACAATGGTGGACTCAATCCCCACGTCGCACGCGCCGCCGTCCAGCACGCACAGCGTTTGGCTGTCGGCATGGTCGGCAAATTCGTCAACCACGTGCGAGGCCAGGGTGGGGCTGATGCGGCCAAACCGGTTGGCGCTGGGCGCGGCCACACCACACACGCCCAAGGCACGGGCCGCCACCAGCACCTGCTGCGCCAAGGGGTGCGACGGGCAACGCACCGCCACGGTGGGCAACCCAGCGGCCATGACGCAGGCCACCTCGGGCCGGCGCGGCAATACCAGCGTCAGCGGCCCTGGCCAAAACGATTGCATGAGGGTGTGGGCCCAGTCCGGCGCATGCGAGGCAAAGTGTGACCAAGCCGGCGTCGCGCCAGGCTCGTCGGCGGCCACATGCACGATGAGGGGATGCTCGGGCGGGCGGCCTTTGAGGGCAAACACCGCACGCACGGCGGCGGCGTTTTGCGCATCGGCGGCCAAGCCGTACACGGTTTCGGTGGGCAGCCCAAGCAAGCCGCCGGCGGCCAGGTGCTGGGCGCAGGCGCGCACGTCGTGGCTAACCCGCAAGCCCGTGGGTGCCAACGGCGGGGTCACTCGTCCATGCCCAACAACGCCTGCGCACGTTGCGCCTGCGCCCGGGCCTGTTCCACGTTGGGGGCCAGCACCGTCAGGTGGCCCATTTTGCGCCCCGCGCGCGCCTCGGTTTTGCCGTACAAGTGCAGCTTAACCCCAGGAATGGCCAGCACCTCAGCCCACGGTGGATGACGCAACCCGCCCTGGGCGTCAAGCCACAGGTCGCCCAACAGATTGACCATCACCACACCCTGCATCAAGCGCGGGGCCACCAGCGGCAGGCCAGCCATGGCGCGCACTTGCAGTTCAAATTGCGAGATGTCGCACGCGTCGATGCTGTAGTGGACGCTGTTGTGCGGCCTGGGGGCCATTTCGTTGAGCACCAGGCGCCCGTCGGCGCTGCCGTCGTCAACCAAAAAGCACTCCAAACACAGCACGCCCACGTAGTCCAGGGCGGCGGCCAAGGCTTGCGCCGCTTGCACCGCACGCGGCCACCAAATGGGCGTGGGGGCATGCGGGTCAACCTCGGTGCGGACCAAAATGCCGTGCCGGTGCACGTTGTGTTGCGGCGGCAACATCACACATTGGCCATCGGCGCCACGGGCCACCAGCAGCGAGTATTCGGCGCGCAGCGGCAGGGCTTGCTCCAGCACACACGGCACCTCGTGCAAGCCAGACCAGGCCGCGCGTGCGGCGGCAACATCCGCCACCGCCTGCTGCCCTTTGCCGTCGTAGCCCAGCCGTGCGGTTTTGAGCAGACCGGGAAACAACCCGGGCGGCACACCAGCCCAATCTTGCGCGCTTTCGATGCAGGCATAAGGCCCCGGGCCCACACCCAGGGCTGCGGCGTGCGCGGCAAAAAACGCTTTTTCGGCCATCCGGTTTTGTGCCACCTCTACAGCGCGGGCCCCAGGGGCCAGACGCACCCGCCCGGTGAGGCTTTGCAAGGCCGCAGCCGGCAGGTTTTCAAACTCCACCGTCACCGCATCGCACAAGCGCACCATGGCCGCCAACGCGTCGGGGTCGTCGTATTCGGCCTGAATGTGCTGATGGCTGACCAGCCCGGCTGGGCTCTCGGGGTCGGGGTCGAGCACCACCACGCGGTACCCCATGCGCTGCGCGGTGTGCACAAACATGCGCCCGAGCTGCCCGCCGCCCAGCACCCCCAGCGTGGTTGGGCGGCCGTTGGCCAACACCAGCGAGGGTGGCAGCGGCGTCATGGGTGGGGCAACTCGCTGGCGCGCGCGCGCTCGGTTTGGGCCTGGCGAAAGGCCGCCAGACGCTGCGCCAGCGCGGGCTGCCCGTGCGCCAACATGGCCACGGCAAACAACGCGGCGTTGGCCGCGCCGGCCGCGCCAATGGCAAACGTGGCCACGGGCACTCCACGCGGCATTTGCACCATGCTGTGCAGACTGTCGACCCCTTGCAAATGGCGCGAAGGCACCGGCACACCCAGCACCGGCACCGGGGTTTTGGCCGCCAGCATGCCAGGCAAATGGGCCGCGCCGCCGGCACCCGCGATAATGGCACGTAACCCGCGCGCTTGAGCGGCTTGGGCAAAGGCAAACATGTCGTCGGGCATGCGATGCGCCGACACCACCCGTGTTTCGTGCGACACCTGCATGTCGCGCAACACCTCGGCGGCGTGTTGCATCACATCCCAGTCACTGGTTGACCCCATGACCACTGCCACTGCCACATCGCTCATGCGTGCTCCCTCAAAGGCTTTATTTTACGAGGCTTGCTGCCCACACCATGATTGACGTCACCATTCAAAACTTTGAAGCCGAGGTTATTCAAGCCTCCAACCATACCCCCGTGCTGGTGGATTTTTGGGCCGCCTGGTGTGGCCCGTGCCGCACGCTGGGGCCGATTTTGGAAAAACTGGAAACCGAGTACGCCGGCGGCTTTAAGTTGGTCAAAGTTGACGCCGACGCCGAGCAACAACTCGCCGGGGCGTTTGGCATTCAAAGCCTGCCCACCTGCGTGCTGCTTAAAAACGGGCAACCGGTGGACGGCTTCATGGGCGCCTTGCCGCCGCAGCAGGTGCGCGAATTTTTAAACAAACACGTCACACCCATGGCGCAAGACGAGGCCCCAGCGGCCGAGCCTGAGCCCGAGCAGGCGCCTGCCGCCGGCACGGCACCCGCGCTGGAGCAACTGGCCCAAGCGGTGCAAGCCAACCCAGACGACGACGCCGCACGCTTTGCCTACTTGCAACAGCTGCTGCTGCAGCACCAGCTTGAGCTGGCACGCGAGGTGCTGGCCCCGGTTGAGGCCAAGACCGCCGCCGACCGCAAACTTGACGCCGCGGCACGATGGCTGCAGGCCGTCACCCAAGGACAGCAAGCCCAGGCGCAGGCCCTTGAGGCCGCCATTGCCGCAAACAAACGCGACTTTGACGCGCGCTTGGCGCTGGCCGCTTGGCACCTGCACCAGCAGCAACCCACGGCGGCCATGGACGAGTTGCTTGAGATTTTGATGCGCGACAAAACCTGGCAAGACGACGCGGCGCGCAAGCTGTACGTGGCGATTTTGGAAGTGATGGAGCCCCCCAAGCCCAAGGTGGCCGACGGCCAAGTGCCCCCCGAAGACCCGGTGGTGGCGAGTTACCGCCGCCGCTTATCCAGCGTGGTGCTGAGCTAACACAGGCGGCGCCACGCCTCTTGGTAACGCGCGGCGGTTTGCGCCACCACCTCATCGGGCAGCGCCGGTGCAGGCGCGCAGCGCCCCCAGGGTTGGCCATTGACCGTGGCCTGCGCCAACCAATCGCGCAGGTATTGCTTATCAAAACTGGGCGGGTTCTCGCCCTCGCGGTGATCTTCCACCGGCCAGTAGCGCGACGAATCGGGGGTCAACACCTCGTCCATGAGCACCAATTGGTCATTGGCGTCTAGGCCAAATTCAAACTTGGTATCGGCAATGATGATGCCGCGCGTCAACGCGTACGCCGCAGCCTCTTGATACAACGCCAACGCGGTCTCACGCACCTGCGCAGCCAACGCTTCGCCCACCATGCGCTGGGTTTGCGCAAAGCTGATGTTTTCGTCGTGTGCGCCGGCCTCGGCTTTGGTGGCCGGCGTGTAAATGGGGTCGCTCAAGCGGCTGGCCTGAGGCAAGCCCGCCGGCAAAGTTAGGCCACACACGGTGCCGTTGATCTGGTAGCTTTGCCAGCCGCTGCCGGCTAGGTACCCGCGCACCACCGCCTCGATGGGCAACGGGCGCAAACGCTGCACCACCATGGCACGCTCGCGCACTTGCTCCACCTCGTCGGCGTGGACCAAGGCACAAGGGTCGTCACCGGTGAGATGGTTGGGACACACGTGGGCGAGCTTGTCAAACCAAAACTGCGCCATGCGCGTGAGCAGCGCGCCCTTGCCTGGAATGGCTTGCGCCATCACCACGTCGTACGCACTGATGCGGTCGGTGGCCAGCATGAGCATGCGGTGCTCACCCACGACGTAGTTGTCGCGCACCTTGCCGCGCGCCAGCAGCGGCAACGAGTGCAGGCTTGAGGTGTGAAGCGCGGCTGCGGTCAAGCCGCTTGCACCACTTGGGCCAGCTCGCCTTTGGCGTAGCGCTGTGCCATCACCGATAACGTGTGCCCTTTGATTCCAGCGGCTTGGCCCTCGCAGCCAAACTCAAGGTAGCGCTGCTTGCAAATCGCCTTGGCGGCCTCACGCGCAGGCTTAAGAAATTCGCGTGGGTCGAATTTGCTGGGGTTTTTGGCCAAAAATTCGCGCGTGGCCGCGGTCATGGCCAAGCGAATGTCGGTGTCGATGTTGACCTTGCGCACGCCAAACTTGATGGCGTGCTGAATTTCGGCAACCGGCACGCCGTAGGTTTCTTTCATGTCACCGCCAAACTCGCGAATTTTGGCCAGCAAGTCTTGCGGCACGCTCGATGAGCCGTGCATGACCAAATGGGTGTTGGGAATGCTTTGATGGATCGCCACGATCTGGTCCATGGCCAAGATGTCGCCCGTGGGCTTGCGGGTGAATTTGTATGCGCCGTGGCTGGTGCCAATGGCGATTGCCAAGGCATCCACACCGGTGCGCTCGACAAAGTCTTTGGCCTGCACCGGGTCGGTGAGCAACATGTCATGGGTGAGTTTGCCCACGGCACCAATGCCATCTTCTTCGCCGGCCTCTCCCGTTTCCAAAGAACCCAGACAACCCAACTCGCCTTCCACCGACACGCCCACGGCGTGGGCCATTTCACACACCCGACGGGTGACGTCGACGTTGTAGTCGTAGCTGGCGGGTGTTTTGCCGTCTTGCATCAGTGAACCGTCCATCATCACGCTGGAAAAACCAGAGCGTATGGATTGCTGGCAAACCGCTGGCGACACACCATGGTCTTGGTGCATCACCACAGGAATGTCGGGGTGCGACTCGATGGCCGCCAACACCAGGTGGCGCAAATAGGCTTCGCCAGCGTACTTGCGCGCGCCTGCAGAGGCTTGC
>JALRBF010000292.1 GCA_023262365.1 Burkholderiaceae bacterium | reverse complement strand
CCAGACACCGGATGCCACGCGCCTGCTCGGGTTTGCAGGCGCACGCGAGCGGCCACCGGCGCGGTTGGCGCCTCCAGGCGCAGTTGCACCAGCGGTTGGTCATCGCTTTGGGTGACCTCGATCTGCAACGGCCAGCGGCTGTCGGCAGCCTTGGTAAACGGCGCGGGCACGGTGAGCGCCAGGCCTTGTAGAGACGAGTCAAGCCGCCAGTTGCTGGCCTGTACGGTGCGTTGCCATTGCAGCGCAAAGGGCAGCACGCCTTGCATGTGCTTGAGCAGGGTGTGCGCGGGCGCCAAGGCCTCGATGGCCAGCAAGCGCTGCACCTGGGCCGCGCCTTGCAGTTGCACGCGCCAGGCGCCCCCTGGGGCGTATTCCACCTCACCAGCAACGGCTCCGCCCAACCACTGGGCCTTGACGTCGCGGGCACGCCACGCCGTACCCTCTAGCCGCAGGTGGCCGCTGAGTTGCTCAAGCGGGGGCAAATCGTTGCGCCAAGCCAAGGTGGCTTGCTCAAGCGAGACGTCGCCACGCCACGGTGCCTGGGCCAAGCGCTGCCACGGCCCTTGAACTTGCAAACTTGCCTGCACCTGGCCGCTGGCTTGGATTTGGCTAAGCGCGTGGCCCACGGCCTGACTGGCGGCGCTGCGCTGCGCCACCTGGAGCCAAGCCTGTAAAGGGCCGGCCGCATGCAAGGCCAACGACACCTGGGGCTCCCGGCCACGCCCGTCCCACACCGCCTCAAGCTGCGTGAGCTGCGCCCGAGGCGACTCAGCCAGCTGGGCCTTGGCCTGCGTAAGGCTGACGCGCTGGGGCTGCCACGCCAGTTGGCCGTGAACCGCGGCCAAGCCAGGCCAGGCACCGGCCTTGGACGCGGGCCAGTCCACTTGATCCACCTTGGCGCGGCCGCGCCAGCCGTTGTCGCCGTTGAATGCGGCGGTCAGGTCAAACACCGCGGGCAGCGCACCCTTGACGGTGCTCTGCACGTCGGTGAGCCGCCCAGCCACCCCGGCCAGGGGCTGCGCCTGGGTCCACGCTGGCGGCAACCACGGCATCAGCGCGGGCAGGTCAAGTTCGCCGTTGCGCAGCGCCAAATCGACCTCGCCCCACTGCCCGGGCTGGCCCAGCCACTGGCCCGCCCACGTGCCCTGGCTGCCCAGCACCGACCAATTCAACCCTGTGGTTTGAATCTGCCAGCGGCCATCGGGCTGGGGCTGGCCCACCACCTCGCCGCTCATCGCGTCAAACGGCAGCGCCCGTGGCCACACCCCTGGCAAGCTCAGCGTGGCCTGCCGCGTTTGCAAGCGCAACGCCACGCGCTGCGCGCTGGCCTGCACGCTGCCGCTAAGGCCCACCACCCCAGGGCGCCATGGCTGCGCGCTGGCTTGCCAGGTCAGGCCGTCAAAGTCGGCCTGCAGCTGCCAGTCGGCAGCTTGCTGCTCACCATTGCCTTGCCAGCGCAAGCTCAGCCGCGGCAACAGGCCCGACAAGCCTGCCTCACGCCATGTTGAGGGCAGCGCCGTGTCCAACCCAAGCGGTTTGGCCAAAGCCAACAGGGCAGCCAACTCAAGCCGCTGCCCGGCCAACGTCAATTGCGCCGGCGCCTGCGCACCCGCTGGGCGCCAGCCCACCTCCAGGTCGCCGCCCGGCCAGCGCTGTTGCTCTCCCCAGGTAAAAGCCAGCCCTTGCGAGCGCAAGGTCCACCCCCCCGCCTCGCCCGTTTGCCAACGTAAGCGCGCCTGCAGCTGCGGCAGCGCCAGCCCCACGGCGGCCCCATTGGCGGCAAAACGTACGTTGCGCAACGCCAAGTCGGTGGTTAGGCTACGCCACTGCCCTCGGCTGAGTTCAGCCCACCCTCGCCCATTGCCCACCGCTTGCACCGGCACGCGCGCGTCCAACGCCCAGCCCCCCAAGCGGTCGCGCCAGCGCGCCCAGTCCAGCCCCTGAACCTGCCAGTAAAGCTGCCCGCTCCATGCCTGCCATTGGGTGGCATCGCCCGGCCACAAAGGCTGGCGGCCGTCAAACTGCAGTTGCCACTGGGCGTCGAGTTGGTCTTGCGGCTGGGCTTGGGCACTGAGCGTCAGGCGCCGGCCTTGCTGGCTTAAGCGCACACTCACCGCGTTGAACTGGCCTTGGTCCACCACCTGGCCATTGGCGCCGATTTGGCGCCACCGCACCACGCCGTCTTGCACCCCCACCAGAGGCCGCGCCAGCAACCACGCCAGCCATGGGCTGGCGGTCGTCGTTGGAGCGGCTGGCGCGGGCAACGCCAACCCCAGCACCGACCACGCCTGGTTCTTGCGCTGCAAGGTCAGTTCGGGGGCGCGCACCTCAACGGCGGCCAACTCCAGCCGCAGCAGCGACCACCAGCTGGCCCTGATGCGTATTTCGGCTGCCCGCGGTGCACCGGCGCCTTGGCCCAACACCACCTGTTGCAGCACCAACTCGGGCAACACGGCTTCGGTGTTGGCCACCACGCGCTGCACTTGCACCGGCACCCCCAAGGCCCAACTGGCCAAGGACTGCATCGGCCCACGCCATTGGTCAAGACGCGGCACAATCAGGTGCAGGCCAATCATCCACAACACCGCCACCAGTGCCCACCAAGCCAGCAGCAACCCAGCCAACCAAGTGGCAACCCGCGCCAGCATGGGCCACATGCCCACGGCGGTGGTGGTTGGTGTTGTTTGCATAAACCGACATTATGGACGCCAGCGCCCCTATTGATGCCGCCGCGCACAGCCGGTTTGTCCAGCGCGTGCGCCGCCGCCACGCCGCTTGGCTGTCGCTGCTGCCGCCTGGCCTGCCCAGCGTGCAAGCCCTGGCTCAAGCGCACGCCACGCTGCAGCAGCACGCGCTTGACGGCGACGCCAGCCTGCGCGTGTTGCGCCAGTTGGTGCTGGAGCGGCTGGCCCAGCTGGACTGCGCCGGCCAGGCGTCATTGGCCGAAGTCACCGCCACCATGAGCCAATGGGCCGAGTACGCCGTGCAACACGCCTACCACGCCACCTCAGCCGAGCTTGTGGCGCGCCACGGCACGCCGCTTGGCCAACACGGCGCGGCGCAGCTGTGGGTGATTGGCATGGGCAAACTCGGCGCGCGCGAGCTCAACGTCTCCAGCGACATCGACCTGATTTGCGTCTACGACCACAACGGCCAAACTAGCGGCACCGCGCAAAGCAAGGGCATTGGCAACCACGAATTTTTTAGCCAATTCGTCAAACGCCTGGCCACGCGTCTGGGCGACATCACCGAATACGGCCAAGTGTTTCGCGTGGATTTGGCGCTGCGCCCCAACGGCAACTCGGGCCCGGTGGCGGTGTCGTTGGACGCGCTGGAAGAATATTTTCAGGTGCAAGGGCGCGAGTGGGAGCGCTTTGCCTGGCTCAAAAGCCGCGTGGTCGCGCCAAGCCCAGGGCAACTGCACGACAGCGTACAGGGACTGCGCAACGCGGTGTCGTCGTTTGTGTACCGGCGGTATTTGGACTACAACATTTTTGACGCGCTACGGCACCTGCACCGACAAATTCGCCAACACGCGCAGCGCCGCGCCGCTGGTCACCCCGAGCGCGCCAACGACGTCAAGCTCTCGCGCGGCGGCATTCGCGAAATCGAGTTCATCGTGCAACTGCTGCAAGTGGTGCGCG
>JALRBF010000276.1 GCA_023262365.1 Burkholderiaceae bacterium | reverse complement strand
GCGCATGATGTTGGCGCGCTCTTTGGCGGTCTTCTTGCGCCACATGGGCCAAGCTGCATTGGCGGCGTCAATCGCGGCCTGGGCCTGCTCAGCGCCCAGGTTGGCCACGTCGGCCAGGTGCGCGCCCGTGGCGGGGTCTTGCACCGCAAAGCGTGTGCTACCCGAAACCCACTCACCATTGATCAAGGCGTCGGTTTTGAGCAGACTGGGGTCGTTGAGTGCGGCCAAGGGTTGGCTGGTGTTGGACATGAAATCTCCTGAGATGTGATCGTTAGCGGCGCAAATGATGCCACGACTGTTTCCAGGCCGAGTCATCTTTGCGCGCTGCAGGCCCGTGTTCAGGCGCCAAATCTATAATGCTCGGTTGCTGAAAACCCAAGGCTACCCGCATGTCCAAGCCCGTCTTCTCTGTTGCAGAAATTCGCCAAACTTTTTTGGATTACTTCGCCCAGCGCGGGCACACGGTGGTGGCCTCCAGCCCCCTGGTGCCGGGCAATGACCCGACCTTGATGTTCACCAACTCGGGCATGGTGCAGTTTAAAGACGTGTTTTTGGGCGCGGACAAACGCTCGTACGTGCGCGCGGCGTCGGTGCAGGCCTGCTTGCGCGCCGGGGGCAAGCACAACGACTTAGAAAACGTGGGCTACACCGCGCGCCACCACACCTTTTTTGAGATGCTGGGCAACTGGAGCTTTGGCGACTACTTTAAGCGCGAAAGCCTGCAGTGGGCTTGGGAGCTCTTAACCCAAGTGTATGGCCTTGACCCCAAGCGGTTATGGGCCACCGTGTACGCCGAAGACGACGAAGCCTACGCCATTTGGACACAAGACATTGGCCTGCCGCCTGAGCGCGTGGTGCGCATTGGCGACAACAAAGGGGCGCGCTACGCGTCGGACAATTTTTGGATGATGGCTGACACGGGGCCATGCGGCCCATGCTCGGAAATTTTTTACGACCACGGCCCTGAGGTACCCGGGGGCCCGCCGGGCAGTCCGGACGAAGACGGTGACCGCTACATTGAAATTTGGAATAACGTGTTCATGCAATACGAAATGCACGAAGACGGAACGGTTACCCCACTGCCCGCGCCGTGCGTGGACACTGGCATGGGGCTTGAGCGCATTGCTGCCATTTTGCAAGGCGTGCACAGCAACTACGACATCGATTTGTTCCAAACCCTTATAGCCGCGGCCGCGCGCGAAACCGGTTGCACCGACTTGCACAGCCCCAGCCTGCGCGTAATTGCCGATCACTTACGCGCCACCGCGTTTTTGGTGGCCGATGGCGTCATTCCCAGCAACGAAGGGCGCGGTTACGTGCAGCGGCGCATCGTGCGTCGGGCCATACGCCACGGCTACAAGCTGGGCTGCAAAAAACCGTTTTTTTATCGGTTGGTGCCCGAGTTGGCGCAACTCATGGGCCAAGCCTACCCGCGCCTGGCCGAGCAAGCCCAGCGCGTGGCCGACGTGCTCAAAACCGAAGAAGAACGATTTTTTGAAACCTTGGCCAACGGCATGGACATTCTTGAGGCCGCGTTACCCGCAGGTGCCTCGCAACTGGCCGGCGACGTGGCCTTTAAGCTGCACGACACCTACGGTTTTCCGCTTGACCTAACCCAAGACGTGTGCCGCGAGCGTGGCGTGCAAGTGGACGAGGACGGCTTTAATCAGGCCATGGCGCGGCAAAAAGACCAAGCCCGCGCTGCCGGTAAGTTCAAAATGGACAAAGCGCTGGACTACACCGGTGCGGCCAACCAGTTTGTGGGCTACGACGCCCTGGCCAGCGAGGCCACCGTGGTGGCGCTGTACCACCAAGGCAGCGCGGTGGATACGCTTGAGGCCGGACAAGACGGGGTGGTGGTGCTGGACCGCACGCCGTTTTACGCCGAATCGGGCGGCCAGGTGGGTGACCAAGGCGTGCTTAGCGCCGGCGCCGTGAACGTGGTGGTGCACGACACGCAAAAAATCAAAGCCGACGTACACGGCCACCATGGCCACGTCCAAGGCGGCACGCTTCGTGTGGGCCAGCGTCTCAGTGCGCAAGTGAACCTGCAAAAGCGCATGGCCACGGTGCGCAACCACTCGGCCACGCACCTTATGCACAAGGCGTTGCGCGATGTGCTGGGCGAGCACGTGCAGCAAAAGGGCAGCTTGGTGAACCACGAGCGCACGCGCTTTGACTTTGCCCACCAGGGCCCGATTAACGCGGCCGACGTGGCGCGCATTGAAGCCTTGGTCAACGCCGAGGTGCTGGCCAATGCGGCCACGCAAGCGCGTGTGATGGCCATTGACGCGGCCCGCGACTGCGGCGCCATGATGTTGTTTGGCGAAAAGTACGGCGACGAGGTGCGCGTGCTTGACATTGGCAACAGCCGCGAGTTGTGCGGCGGCACCCACGTGCA
>JALRBF010000259.1 GCA_023262365.1 Burkholderiaceae bacterium | reverse complement strand
GGTAAGCTGGGTGTGCTCGGCCACCCACTGGGCGCTAAGCCCCAGCGGCTGGGCCAGCTGCGCCAGGTGCTGGTGGTTGGCCAGGTTGAGGCCTTGAATAAAAAACCCGTCAAACAGCGCTTGCATGAGCGCGCTGGGGTCGGGTGCTTGCGCCACCATGGCGTGCAGCGCGGCGGTGTGGGGTTGGTGGGTCAGGGCCGCCCAATTAAAAGCAATGCCCAGCTCTTGCCCAATAGCGCTTAGGCGCGCCAGGTGCGGCGGCTCGGTGGTGCCAAACTTGCCCATTAGGTATTCGGCGCGGCTTACGCCTTGCTCGTGCATGTCGGGGTTGAGCTCAAAGCCGTGCCAGCGCAGTTGCACGGGCTGCGGCGGTGGGGTTTGTTGCAGGGCTTGCTCAAGGCGGCGCAGGCCCACGTAGCACCAGGGGCACACCACGTCAGAGATGATGTCGATTTCCACGGCGCCCTACTCCAAGCGCAGCAAGCGCGCCAGGTGGGGTAAGTCACTGGCTTCAAAGTCAACCGGCACGGTGGCGCGCGGCTCGCCGGTGTTGGGGCCGTATTCGTGCGGGCGCGCCACAAAGGCGGTGCGCAAACCGCTGGCGGCGGCGGCTTGCAAGTCGTTGCTGTGGGCGGCCACCATCATCACCTCGTGCGGGGCCATGTCCAGCGCGGCAGCGGCCGTGGTGTACACCACCGCTTTGGGTTTGTAGTCTTGCGCCAGTTCGGCACCCAAAATGGCGTCCCAGTGCCAGCCGTTGTGCCGCGCCAGGTTCGCCATAAGGGCAATGTGCCCGTTGGAGCAAGGCCCCAGCACAAACTGCTGGCGCAGGGCGGATAGGCCTTGGGCCACGTCGGGCCAGGCTTGCAGCGCATGCCAAGCCAGGTTTAGGCGGGCGCGGGTGGCGTCGTTAATGGCGTGGTGGCCACGCGCGCGCAACACCACGTCTAGGTTGCGCCGGTGCAGCGTGTCGAGCTTAACGTAGCCCAGGCGCCCGGTGCGTACCTCCTCCATGGCGGGCTGGTACTGGGCGCGCCAGTCGTCGGCAAAGGCCAGCCAGTCGTCGCGCACGCCCAATGGGGCGAGCTGCTGCTCGGCGTGGTGGGCAATGCTGGTGCGCCAGTCCACCAAGGTGCCAAAGACATCAAACACCAGTGCTTTAATGTGGGCCATGACGCAAACCTCTCAAGTACCCCGTTCGGAGCAAAACGCTAGGGTAGCGCAAAAGACGCTCTCGGGCTTGTGGCCCTTTGTTAGGCCCTATGGCGTGGTGGTGGGGCTGGCGTTGCTGTGTTTGCTGGCCGCCGCGGGCAGCACGCTGGCCTTGCCGGTGGCGCTGCGCGCGCTGATTGACCAAGGCATTGCTGCCGGTTTGCAGGGGCAAGCCATGGCGGGGTATTTTGGCGGCCTAATGGCGGTGGCCGCGGCCTTGGCGGTGTTCTCGGCGCTGCGCTACTACACGGTCACGTGGCTGGGCGAGCGCATCACGGGCGATTTGCGCCATGCGGTGTACGCCCATGTGCTGCGGCAAAGCCCGGTGTTTTTTGAGTCCACGCCAGTGGGTGAGGTGCTGTCCCGCCTGGGCAACGACACCACGCTGATTCAAACCGTGGTGGGCTCGTCGCTGTCCATGGGGCTGCGCAACGTGGTAATGGGCGCGGGCGCCTTGTTGATGTTGGTTTACACCAACCCGTGGCTGATGCTGCAGGTGCTGGCGCTGATGCTGCTGGTGGTGTGGCCCAGCGCGTGGCTGGGGCGGCGGGTGCGGCGCTTGTCACGTGCCAATCAAGACCGCATGGCCGACAGCAGCGCCATGGCCACCGAGGTGCTGGGTGGTATTGCGGTGGTGCAAAGC
>JALRBF010000177.1 GCA_023262365.1 Burkholderiaceae bacterium | reverse complement strand
TCCCAAATGGTTGGGCCGTCTTTGGTCTCTACGCACTCGTTGGCCACGCCTGGGCCCATTACCTCAGACAAGCCGTAAATATCCACCGCGTCGATGCCCATGCGCTTTTCAATGGCCACACGCATCTCGTTGGTCCAGGGCTCGGCGCCAAATACCCCAATGCGTAAACTGCAGCTGGCCGGGTTGATGCCCTGGCGCTCAAATTCATCGGCAATGGCCAGCATGTAGCTGGGCGTAACCATGATGATGTCGGGCTTGAAGTCTTGAATCAACTGCACCTGGCGCTCGGTTTGCCCGCCACCAAAAGGTACCACGGTAAGCCCCAGACGCTCGGCGCCGTAGTGCGCACCCAGCCCGCCAGTAAACAAACCATAACCGTAACTCACGTGCACCATGTCGCCCGGGCGCGCACCCGACGCACGCAAGCTGCGCGCCACCAAGTTGGCCCAGGTGTCAATGTCGTACTGGGTGTAACCCACCACGGTGGGCTTGCCGGTGGTGCCACTGCTGGCATGAATACGCACCAAATGCTGACGCGGCACAGCAAACATGCCAAAGGGGTAGTTGTCGCGCAAATCGGCCTTGGTGGTGAACGGAAACTTGGCAAGGTCTTCGAGCCGCTGGCAATCGTCGGGCTTGACGCCGGCGGCGTCAAACTTGGCGCGATACACCGGTGAGTTGGTGTAGGCATGCGCCAGCGTGGCTTTAAGTCGCTGCAACTGCAGCGCCCGCAATTCGTCGACCGATGCAGTTTCTATCGGCTCGAGTGGAAAGGTTTCTTTTGTCATGTCGGTATCACCGTCCCCTGGATTTGTGCGGACTTG
The DNA here is from genome assembly GCA_023262365.1 of Burkholderiaceae bacterium. Classification (GTDB taxonomy): domain Bacteria; phylum Pseudomonadota; class Gammaproteobacteria; order Burkholderiales; family Burkholderiaceae_C; genus RS62. Next base: position 1,360 of record JALRBF010000177.1, on the reverse strand, counting down.
CCGCGAAACACCGCCACCACCTCGCCATGCTGGTTGGTCACGGTCATGTCGTACACCCCGTGGCGGCCTTGGCGCACTTGCTCAAGCCCGACACAGGTCAACACATCGCCCTCTTTGGCTGGGCGTAAAAACTCAATGCTTGCGCCCGCGGCCACGGTCACGTGGTTGTGGCTGTTGCAAGCAAAGGCAAAAGTTGAATCGGCCAGCGTAAAAATAAATCCGCCGTGGCAAATGGCGTGGCCATTGAGGTGCAAGGCCTGCACCCGCATGCGCATTTCGGCGCGCCCTGGCCCACAGTGCAGCAGCTCCATGCCCATGGTTTGGCCGCTGGCGCGGTCAGCGGCAAACATGGCCTTGCCTACGCGTGCGGCCAACTCGGCCGCTGCGTTGTCGGGCGGGGTATGTTCCGTTGGTGTTGCGCTGCGCATTACTGCCCCTTAAATTGGGGCGGGCGTTTTTGCAAAAACGCTGTTACGCCTTCGATGTAATCGTGCGTTTTGCCCAGCGCCGACTGCGCGTCGCGCTCGGCGTCAAGTTGCTGGTCAAGGCTGCGGGTCTCGCCGTCGCGCATCAGTGTGCGCGTGGCCACCAGCGCCCGCGTGGGCATAACGGCTAAGCGCTGCGCCAGCGCCAACGCGGCCTGCACGCAGGCCGGGCCGTCGCCATCGACGACTTGATGCAGTAAGCCCCACTCGAGAGCCTGCGCGGCAGAAACCTTGTCGCCCAGCATGGCCATGGCCATGGCGCGGGCCAAGCCAATACGGCGCGGCAAAAACCAGCTGCTGCCGGCATCGGGAATTAGCCCAATTTTGCTAAACGCCTGAATGAAACTCGCCCCCGAGCTGGCCAGCGCCACGTCGCACGCCATGGCCACCGACATGCCCGCGCCGGCGGCCACGCCATTGATGGCGGCCACCGTGGGCACACGTAGGTTCATGAGCCGGCGCGTGGTGGGGTTGAAGTTTTCTTCAATTACAGGGCCGGGGTTGGCCCGCTCAACCAAGTCGGGGCCGGGGGCAAAATCAAACTCGCTTAAGTCGGCGCCAGCGCAAAACCCGCGCCCCGCACCGGTAAGCACCAAGGCGCGGGCCTCGGGGTTGGCCTCAACTTCGTCTAGCACCGCCCACAGTTGCTGGTGCATGGCGCGGGTAAAACTGTTAAGAGATTCGGGGCGGTTAAGCGTAACCAACGCCACGGCTTGGTGCATGGCAAGGCTAACGCTGGGGGCAGAGGCCGACATGGCAAACTCCAAACGCTTTGCAATTAGTGGTACGAAATCAGTATAAACAAAAAAACCGACCACACGGTCGGCTTATGGTTTACCCGGGTATAGTGCAGCCATTGTTTGAATGCCCAAGCA
>JALRBF010000155.1 GCA_023262365.1 Burkholderiaceae bacterium | reverse complement strand
GCGCATGCTGGCCGGGTTTGAGACGCCCACCCAAGGCCGCATTTGCCTTGATGGGGTGGACATCACCCAATGGCCACCCTACGAGCGGCCCATCAATATGATGTTTCAGTCGTATGCTTTGTTTCCGCACCTATCGGTGTGGGACAACGTGGCCTTTGGCCTGCGCCGCGAACACCTTACAGCCAGCAGCATCGCCGACCGGGTGGACGCCATGCTCAAGCTGGTGCAGCTTGGCGCCTACGCCAAGCGCAAACCGCATCAACTCTCGGGCGGCCAACAGCAACGCGTGGCGCTGGCGCGCAGCTTGGTCAAGCGCCCGCAGCTGTTGCTGCTGGATGAGCCGCTGGGGGCGCTGGACAAAAAACTGCGCGAGCAAACCCAGTTTGAACTGGTAAACATCATCGAGCAAGTGGGGGTGACGTGCGTCATGGTCACGCACGACCAGGAAGAGGCCATGACCATGGCTTCGCGTGTGGCCGTGATGGACAAAGGCCGGGTGTTGCAGGTAGGCGCGCCGCACGACATTTATGAATTTCCGGCCAGCCGTTTTGTGGCGGACTTTATTGGCAACGTGAACCTGTTTGACGGCGAGTTGCTTGAAGACTTGCCCGACCGGTGCGTGGTGCGCACCGAGGTGGGCAACGTGCACGTGGGGCATGGTGTTAGCGGTGCGCGCGGCATGGCCTTGACGGTGGCCATACGCCCAGAAAAAATTGCCATTGCGCGCCAGGGCACGGCGCAACCGCCGGCGTACAACGCGTGGCACGGCAAGGTTCAAGAGATTGCCTACTTCGGCGCGTACAGCACGTACATTGTGGCCTTAAGCCAAGGCCAGCGCATGAAGGTGACCGAGAGCAACGCGGTGCGCCACGGTCAGCGCGACATCACGTGGGACGATGAGGTGGTGATGTGGTGCGACAGCATGGCCCCGGTGGTCATGCCGGCGGCCTGATGCGCCGCGCCAGCATGCAGCTCGGGCGCGGGTGGCTGGGCAAACCGCTGGTGATTGCCGTGCCCTACGTGTGGCTGGCGGTGTTCTTTTTGGCGCCGTTTGTCATCATGTTTTACATCAGCTGGGTGGACATGGGCAACGACATCTTGCCCTTCAAACCCCTGTGGAATGCGCAAACGGGTGTGTTGCAGCTGCGCTACGACAACTACACCGCGCTGTGGCGCAGCAGCCAGGGGGTGTGGTTTCACACGCTTTACCTTGACGCTTATTGGCGCTCGGCGTGGTATGCCACGTTAAGCGCGCTCATTTGCCTGGGCTTGGGCTACCCGTTTGCCTATGCCATGACGCGCACCCCGGCGCGCTGGCGTGGCCTGCTGTTGCTGATGGTGATGTTGCCGTTTTGGACGTCGCTGCTGCTAAGGGTGTACGCCTGGAAGGGCATTTTGGCCGACCAGGGGGTGCTGAACCAGGCGCTGTTGGCCTTGGGCTTGGTACAAACGCCGCCGGTGATGCTTTATACCGATGTGTCGTTGCTGGTGGGCATGGCGTATGTGTATTTGCCGTTCATGGTGCTGCCCTTGTACGCTTCGCTGAGCAAGCAAAACCCGCAGTGGCTCGAGGCCGCGTATGACTTGGGTAGCACGCCGTGGCGGGCGTTTTGGACGATTACCGTGCCCTTGTCGTGGCGTGGCGTGGTGGCAGGCCTGATTTTGGTTTTTGTGCCTTCGTTGGGCGAGTTTGTGATTCCGTCGCTGCTGGGCGGGCCAGAAAACCTCATGATTGGCCGCGTGTTGTGGGACGAAATGTTTGCTGCCAACAATTGGCCACGCGCCAGCGCCCTGGCCGCCGTGATGGTGGTGGCCATTGTGTTGCCCTTGGTGTGGTACGCGCGGGTGGTGGCCGAGGACTCCCGTGCCTAAGGCGCGCTGGGCGGGGCGCGCGTGGATGGCGTTGATTTACGCCTTTTTGTACGCGCCGCTGGCGTACATGGTGGTGTTTTCGTTTAACAGCACGCGCCAGGATGCACGCTTTACCGGCTTTTCGTG
>JALRBF010000125.1 GCA_023262365.1 Burkholderiaceae bacterium | reverse complement strand
AATCCACCAAGTCACAAATCATCGCGGGCTGATCGCCATACGCCAGCGAGTACACCACGCCTGCCTCGGCGGCGCGCTTGGCCAGCAAGGGGCCGCAAAAAGCGTCCGCCTCAACCGTAACGTTGACCACGTGCTTGCCCTGGGCAAATGCCCCTAGGCAATGCTCCACAGCCGCCACTGGGTGGCCTGTGCACTCCACAATCACGTCAATAGCGGGGTGACTCACCAAAGCCTGCCAATCGTCTCCCACGTGGGTTTGACCGGTTTGAATTGCGTGCTCTAGCGACCGGGCCGCTGTTTGCTGCGCCGACCACCCAACCCGCGCCATGTTAGCTTGGGCTGCCGCCGGCGACAAATCGGCAACACCTACCAAGTGCACCCCCGCGGTGCGCGGCACTTGCGACAGGTACATCGAGCCAAACTTACCCGCGCCAATCAGACCCACGCGCACTGGCCTGCCCGCGACCTGACGTTGCTGCAAAAGGTGGTGTAACGCCATGGTTAGGCCACCTCTCGGTCAGCGCTCAACATGTGCTCGGAGGTGACCAGCGCTTGCTCTGGCATGCCGCCGGCCCAAGGCAAATCAACGGGGTACGACTTCAGCAAACAATCATCAGGTAGGCACTCAATAGGGTCAAAACAGCGATGCGCGATGTATTCAGGTCGTTTGAAACGCCGAATGTGGTTGCTGACAGCGCAAAGACTCAGGTACACGCTGACCCGATTCCAGGGCGACAGGTTGCTACTCGACGCGTGCAACAGGCAACCGTGAAACATCAGCATGGAGCCAGCTGGACCAGTGGGCGAGACGATGCCGCCTTGCCGCCCGCCAGCCCGCTCGACCAACTCGCTAATCAAGTCGTTATCTGCGGTCCACAGCGGGTAACTGGTGGTGGTCAGGTCGTGCTTGGCCTTCACTACCCCCAAGCGATGACTACCGGGTATAAACATCAGGGGGCCGTTGAACGCGTTGACATCGTCCAAGAAAATCGCGATGTTCATGGCGCGGGGTTCGGGCATGGCATCGTCATTGAACCAGGTGCCGTAGTCTTGGTGCCACTGCCACACATCACCCTCAAAGGCCATCTTGCCGTTGATTTTGAACTGGTGCATGTACAGCGATTCACCCAACACATCTTCAACAGGTTGGATCATGCGTGGATGCCTCGCGAGACTGGCAAAGGGGTGGCTGTACATGTGCGCAGCAAAATTGGTGCGTACCGCGTCACTGCCTTTTTCGCGTACGTTGTATGCCTCACGACGGGCGTACAACTCCGGAACCGTCTGATTGAGCACCTGCATCTCCTCAGGCGAGAACAGACTCGGAAAAAACAAATAACCGTCGCGCTCAAATTGCGCGCGCTGTTCTTCACTTAGATGCATGGCTTCTCCTCTGTCAGTGGGCCGACAACGTAGAGTTACGGTGCAGTGCCGTGCTTCCCCACGGCTTACGCGCTGTCTTTTCCGATCCTGTCGAGCAGCACGCGGGCGCGGGCACGCACGTCGGCCGACGGGTCGGCCAGGGCTTGCTCGGCAAGCTCGCGCGCACGCTCGGGGTTGCCAGCACTGGCCAGGGCGTCGGCCGCTTGCAAGTCGCCATCGGCGCTGCCGCTGAGGTAGTGGGGTATGGCGTCGTCGATGTCGGCGTGCGTGGCTGCATTGCTTAGGCTCGATGGGTTGGCCTCGGCGTTGTCGCGGTCAAGGTCAAGGTCAATACCTTCAACCCAGGGCCCAAGTGAGCCGGCAACCAGGGCCGATTGCCGTGCCGCGGCCAGTTTGCGCCCGTGCGCCCACGACCACGCGGCCAGCAGCAGCAACACCAGCACCACCGCGGGCAGCAGCGCGGGGTGGTCTTTAACGTTGCGGACCCAAGCGGGCCACTGGCTGTAGGGGTCGGGTTTGGCGAGTGGCGCCGCGCCACCGGCATCAACGGCCGGCGTGGAGGCCGGCGCTGGCATTGGCGCGGGCATTTGAGCCAACCGACTCTGCGCATCTTTGAGGTCGGTGAGGTTGCGCGTCATCGCCTCGGCTTGCAGGGCTTGCTGCCGGGCAACCTCGGCCTGGGCAATTTGGCGCTCTTGGACGCCGGCTTGGCTGAGTTCAAGGCGGTCGCCCTGGGGCACCTGCGGCGCACTGCTTGGCGCGGCCACTGGCGCGGGCGCGGGCGTGGCGGGCGCTTGGGCCGGCGCCGCCCGGGCGGCCAGCCGCTGGCGCCACGCGGCAAAACGGGCGTTATGCTCGGCCACGATTCGGGTGGCCTGGGCTGGGGTTTTGCTGCCCACGACGGCAGCACTCGGCACGGTTAGCCGCGCCCCCGCGTAAACCAAGTTGAGGTTGGACTGGATAAAGGCCTTGGGATTGGCCTCGTAAAGCGCCACAAGAGTTTGGTTGAGTGTGGCGCCGTCAGGGCGGATTTGTCTTGCAATGGTGCTCAGATACTCATTTTTGGCCACCGTGATCACTTGCTGCCCGATGGCCGGGGCCGCGCCAAGAACCAGCGCCAACGCGACCGCACCAAGGGCAGTACCCTTGCGGGCAACCGTACTCAGAGGGATTCGAGCTTTCCGCATACGAAACCACCAAAATTTTTGCAAAAGAGTGCCTTGACTATAGACCACTTAGTCCAAATTGACCAGTTTGGCCAATTGACGCTGTCGCGCCGCTTCAAACATCACCACGCCAGCAGCCACCGAGACATTCAGACTTTCTACCGCCCCTGCCATGGGGATCGCGGCGATGTGTTGGCAGCGTTGCCGCGTGAGGTGGCGCAGACCTTTGCCCTCGGCGCCTAAAACCCACGCGATGGGGCCGGTAGCGTCAACTTGGGTGTAAGCGGTATCGACGCCGTCGGCCGCTCCTATCACGGCGATACCTTCGTCGCGCAGCTGCACCAGGGTGCGAGCCAAATT
>JALRBF010000061.1 GCA_023262365.1 Burkholderiaceae bacterium | reverse complement strand
AACGCCAAGGCTTGCTCGACCGGCCGAGCCGCCGGTGCGGAGGCGCCAACGCGCTGCAGCCACTGGGCCACGGTGCGTTGCACAAACGGGGCCTGTCCCTCACATTCAAGGGTCACGCCGTTTATAGTGACGCTGGCACGGCAAGCACCGGCGGTGTGGGCATTGGAGCGGGCATGGCGAGCCATATATGAGTGATAAAGTGTTATTGCAATCGGTTTTTTCCTTAACATTTCAATTCTAAGTGATTAATTCAAAGGCGGGTACCCCGGTGCTCAGAGACGTGGTGCTGGTTGGCGGTGGGCACGCGCACGTGCAGGTGCTGCGGGCGTTTGCCATGCGCCCCATGGCTGGGGTGCGGCTGACGCTGCTGGCCAAGCCCAGCCACGCACCCTACTCGGGCATGTTGCCGGGCTACCTTGCCGGGCACCATGGGTTTGATGCGGTGCACATTGACCTGCGGCAACTGGCCCAGCGCTGTGGCGCGCGGTTTGTGGGTGACGAAGCCGTGGCGCTTGACCGGGCCGCGCAAACGGTGCGGTGTGCGCGGTACCCCGAACTGCGCTACGACCTGCTGAGCCTAAACGTGGGCTCGGCCCCCAACCTAGACGCCGTGCCCGGCGCCCGCGCGCACGCCATACCGGTTAAGCCCATCGCCGCCTTTGACGCGGCGTGGCGCCATTTGCTGCACACCCTGGCGCAGGCCCGTGCGCCGGGCGTGGTAACGGTGGTGGGTGGTGGTGCCGGTGGTGTGGAACTGGTGTTGTCCATGGCGTATCGCCTGCGCCGAGAGCGCCAGCAGCGTGGCCACAACCCAAACGACTTACGCTTTGCCTTGGTAACCGACAGCGCCACCGTGCTGCCCACGCACAACGCCAGGGTGCGCGGCTACATGGCCCGATTGCTCGCGCAACACGACATTACCCTGCACACCGCAGCGGCCGTGGCCGAGGTGCAAGCCCAGCAGCTGCGGCTGGCCAGTGGTGAAGTGCTACCCAGTGCCCATACCCTTTGGGCAACCCAGGCAACGGGGGCGGCATGGCTGGCAGACACTGGGTTGGAACTCGATGCGCAGGGCTTTATTCGAGTCCGGCCCACGTTGCAAACCCTAAGCGACGACCGCGTGTTTGCCTGCGGCGACGTGGCCAGTTTGGGGCAGCCCCCGCTGGCCAAGGCGGGCGTGTTTGCTGTGCGCATGGGTGGGCCGCTGGCGCGCAATTTGCAACGGGTGCTGCGCGGTCAGGCGCCTCGGGCGTATCGGCCGCAGCGGCGTTGGCTGGCGTTGCTGGGCACGGGCCCCAAGCACGCCGTGGCCTCGCGCGGGTGGTGGTTTGCCCACGGCGCCTGGGTGTGGCACTGGAAGGTGTGGCTTGACCGGCGCTTTATGCAGCGCTTTACCCAACTGCCGGCCATGCCACCGAGCGCGCCGGCGGCCCGGCCCTTACCCACGCTGGCCCTGGCTGGCGATGAAGCACGCGCCCTGGCGCAAGCCCAAGCCATGCGCTGCGGTGGTTGCGGCGCCAAGGTGGGTGCCGATGTGCTGCAACGCGCCTTGCGCGACCTGCAGCCGGTGGCACGCGCCGACGTGCGGGTGGGCTTGGCGCAGCGCGACGACGCGGCCGTGATGGCCGTGCCCGCGCAACACGTGATGGTGCAAAGTGTGGACTTTTTTCGCGCCTTCACCGACGACCCTTTTGCCCTGGGCCAGGTGGCGGCCAACCACGCCCTGGGCGACCTGTACGCCATGGGCGCCACGCCGCAAAGCGCGCAAGCCATCGTCACGCTGCCTGCCGGTTTACCCCAGCAAACCGAAGACACCTTGCGCTTGTTGATGCACGGTGCGGTAACCGTGCTCAACCAAGCCGATTGCGCACTGGTGGGTGGACACACCGCCGAGGGGGCTGAGCTGGGCGTGGGCTTTGTGGTGAACGGTTGGTTGGCGGACCACATGGCGCACGCCACCAGCAAGGGTGGGCTGCAACCCACACAAGCGCTGGTGCTAACCAAGCCCCTAGGCACCGGCGCGTTGTGGGCCGCGCACGCCTTGGGCCAAGCCACCGGCTGGTGGCTAGACGAAGCCTTGGCGCACATGCGGCAAAGCAACCAACAAGCCGCCAGCGTGTTGCGCGAGATGGGCGCCACCGGCTGCACCGACGTGACGGGTTTTGGCTTGTTAGGCCACGCCCTTGAGATGGCGCAAGCGTCGGGGCAAGCCGTGGCCTTGTGGATGGACCAAGTACCCGCCCTGCCCGGGGCCATGGCGTGCCTTGAGGCGGGCGTGCGCAGCTCGCTGCAGCCGGCCAACGCCGCAAGGCGCCACGCCATGACCATTGACCCCAGCCTGGACGAGGCCTGGGTGCAACTGGGCTTTGACCCCCAAACAGCCGGCGGCCTGCTGGCTGGTGTGCCCGCGGCACAGGCCGACGCCTGCGTGACGGCCCTGCGCGCCGCAGGCTATGTGCACGCCGCCGTGGTGGGCGAGGTGCGAGGCCCCAGCCCCAACCAGGCGCTGATGCAAGTGGGCCGCCGCTAGCGGCGACGCCAGTGGTGCACGGCTTGCAGCAGGCGCAGCAGCAGGCGCGGGGCATGCGCTTGACGCCAGCGTCCGGCGGTGGCTTTGGCCGCCTCTGACCACGTGGGGTAAGCGTGTACGGTGCGCAACACCGCACCCAATCCCAGCCCATGTCGCATCGCCAAGGCAAACTCGGCCAAGCCCTCACCCGCGTGCGCCCCCACCCACGTCACGCCAAGAATTTTGTCTTTACCGGGTACGGTAAGCACCTTAATCCAGCCTTGGGTTTGGCCATCGGTAATGGCGCGGTCAAGCTCGGCCAAGTCGTACCGCGTGACCTCGCAGCGCAAACCTTGCGCCTGGGCTTGTGCCTCATTAAGCCCCACGCGGCCTACCTCAGGGTCGGTAAAGGTAACGGCGGGCATGGGCTGGTCTTGCAAGGGCACCCGCCACACCCAGCCAAACAAGGCATTGACCGCCGCGTGCCATGCCTGGTGCGCCGCGGCGTGCGTAAACGGCTGGCGGCCGGTGGCGTCACCGGCCACAAACACCGTGGGGCACGCCGTTTGCAAATGGTCGTCGGTTTGCACAGCGCGCGCACCGCTCAGCCCCAGCGCCTCCAGCCCATACCCTGCCGTGCGTGGCGCCCGCCCCACGGCAAACACCAACAAGTCAAACGGCAGTTCCTTGTGCTGCGAGCCGGCGGCTACCTCAAGCACGTAACCTTGGGCACGGCGGTGCACCGCGCACGCCTGGTGCTCGCCGTACAGGCGCACACCGTCGGCGTGCAAGGCTTCGGCCACGGCCTGCGACACCTCGGCGTCTTCGCGCGGCAACACGCGCGGGCCTTGCTCCACCATGGCTACGGTCGAGCCCAGCCGCGCCAACGCCTGCGCCAGTTCGCAGCCAATTGGCCCCGCGCCCACCATGACCACGCGCCCCGGGGCCTGGCTTAACCCGTTGAGGTGTTGCCACAAAGTGTCTGACGTGACGTAGGGCGCCCCCTCCAATCCCGGCACCGGCGGCACCACCGGGGTGGCGCCGGTGGCCAGTACCACCGCGCGCGTGCTAAGGGTAAGCGCACTGCCGTCGGCGCGGGTAATGCGCACGTGCCACGGCGACTCGAGCACCGCGTGGCCGTGCACCACGTCCACGCCTAAGCCGGTGTAGCGGGCGTGGCTGTCGTGTGGCTCAATGCGCGCAATGGCATCGCGCACACGCTGCATTACGGCAGCAAAATCTACTCGCACACCCTCGGCGTGTATGCCGTACTGAGCCGCCTGACGCATGTGGTGGGCCTGCGCCGCGCAGCGAATTAGGGCTTTGCTGGGCACGCAGCCGTGGTGCAAGCAGTCGCCACCCAACGCAATGGCTTCAACCAGCGTAACCTTGGCCTTAACCGCCGCGGCCACGTAAGACGCCACCAAACCCGCCGCGCCGCCGCCAATGACCACCACGTTGCGATCAAAACGCGACGGCCGCTTGGCCCGCCACGGCGCCAGCGCGCGCCGCCGCTGCAACACGCCCAGCACAGGCCGCAGCACCCACGGCAACAACGCTAACAACAGCAACGCCCCCCATACCCGGGGCGAGGTGACATCGGCCAAGCTGCGTATGCTGGCCAGCTGGGTGCCGGCGTTGACGTAAACCACCGTGGCCGGCAGCATGCCCAGTTGGCTGACCCACCAAAAGGTGCGCGCTGGCAATTGGGTGAGCCCAGCGGCCAGGTTGATTAAAAAAAACGGCACCACCGGCACCAAGCGCAAGCTCAGCAATACCCACGCCCCATCGCGTGCCAGTCGCTGCTGCAGGCCTTGGTTGCGCGCCGCCCAGCGCGCTTGCACCCAGTCGCGCAATAAGTAGCGCGAGACCAGCATGGCCAGCGTGGCGCCCAGCGTGGAGGCCACCGACACCCACAGCGTGCCCCACCACAAACCAAACATGGCGCCACCGGCCACCGTGAGCAGCAGCGCCCCGGGTAGCGACAACGTGGCGGCCAGCACATACACCGCCACGTAGCCCAGCGCAAACGTAACCGGCTCGGCGCGCTGCCAGGCCTGAAATTGCGCCAGTGCCGCTTGCAATTGCCTCAGTGATCTTTGAGCCACTAAAAGTTGATATCACTTTGGAGTTTGTCCTAGCTCTGACCTGGATTGTGGTGGCCTTATCAATTGGTTCAATATTTCTGCTCTTTTATTTACTGCGCAATGACAGCGCCTCATCTGTTTCAAGCCTTTACTACTTAGTTCCACCACTTACCGCACTCCAGGCTTACTTCTTCTTTAATGAGCGAATTAAGGGGATTGGTTTAATTGGTATGGCT
>JALRBF010000219.1 GCA_023262365.1 Burkholderiaceae bacterium | reverse complement strand
GCGAGAATGTGCTGGCCATCCAGGTACACAATCGTAGCCTCTCGAGCTCCGACCTTTCGATGATTCCCGCGCTGCGATTGCGCATGCCCGAGCACTACGGCGCCCTCAGCCCCATGCTGCACGTGGTGCCGCTGCAGCTGCTGGCCTACCACACCGCCTGCGCGCGCGGCACCGACGTGGACAAACCGCGTAACTTAGCCAAGAGCGTGACGGTGGAATGAGGGGTACGTACCTGCACCTCCCCACTTCTGTTGGGCCCTTGTTGGCGGCGTGGAGCGAGCAGGGTGTGGCGTACGTGGGCTTTCACGCCCAGGCCGAGGCGGGTTTGGCGTGGTGTCGCGCGCAGTGGCCGCGGGCGCAGTGGCAGGCGCACCAAGGCCCAGTGCCCGATTGGTTGCAGCGTATGGCGGCGTTGCAGCCCGGGCCTTGTCCGGTACTTGATTTAAGCGCCAGCACCGCGCTGCAGCGCGTGGTGTGGCAGGCGCTGCAGCAGGTGCCGTGGGGGCAGCGTTGCAGTTACGCCGAGCTGGCGGCTCGTGTGCAGCAGCGGCGTGCGGTGCGCGCCGTGGCCAGTGCCGTGGCGCGTAACCGCTGGGCGTGGTTGGTGCCGTGCCATCGGGTGTGGCGCAGCAACGGCGCGGTGGGCGGTTTTCGCTGGGGGGTGCCGCTCAAGCACGCCCTGTGCGCGTACGAGCAGGCGCAGCCTGCGGCGGAGGCAGCTTAGGCAGCAAGGCGCTGCTGCACCCAGCGCAGCACGCCTTGGCAGGCGTCTTGCACCAGGTCAAGTACGTCGTCAAAGCCTTGCGGGCCGCCGTAGTAGGGGTCGGGTACCACGGTGTCTTGGCGCCTTAGGCAAAACTCGGTCAAGCGTCGTATTTTGTGGGTGTGTGCCTCGGGGCACATGGCTTGGGCCAGGGCCAGGTTGTCCCAGTCCATCACCAAAATCAAATCGTGTTGGGCGCAGTCGGCCTCGGTCATTAGGCGCGAGCGCAGGTCGCTGATGTCCATGCCCCGCGCCTGCACGGCCGCTTGGGCACGCGCATCGGGCGCATGGCCCAGGTGGTAGCTGTGGGTGCCGGCCGAGTCCACGTGCACCTGTGGCGCCAGGCCTTCTTTGGCCAGTAGGGCGCGCATCACGCCGTGCGCGGTGGGGCTGCGGCAGATGTTGCCCATGCACACAAACAGCAGCGACAGGCGAGGGTTAGCCGAGGGTGCCAAGACGGGCTAGTTCACCAGCAGGTTAGGCAAAAACAGCGTAATCGACGGAAACGCAATCAGCACCGCCACCGTCACCACGTCGGCCACAAAGTAGGGCGAGGCACCTCTAAAAACATCTTGCGCCGAAATGTCGGGCCGCACCCCGGCCACCACAAAGCAGTTGAGTCCAATGGGGGGCGTGATCAGGCACAGCTCGGCCATTTTCACCACAATGATGCCAAACCAAATGGCGCAGTTCTCGCCCGACAAGCCAAACGCGCTGGCCTCAGCGGTGACGTTGGGCCCACCGTTGAGCGCAATGATGGCCGGGAACGTC
>JALRBF010000025.1 GCA_023262365.1 Burkholderiaceae bacterium | reverse complement strand
GACTACGCTCGCCTACCCACGGCGGTGCTTGAGCCCATTGACATGCGGGCCTTGGTGCAAGACGTGGCCGCGTTATATGAACAAACCGAGGTGCCCATTGTGTGGGACTTGCAAGACGTACCGCTGGTGATGGCAGACGCCGAACAACTGCGCCAGGTGCTACATAACCTGGTGCAAAACGCTCAGGACGCCAGCGCCGACGCCGGTGCCACCCCTTGCGTGACGGTGAGTCTGCGCACGGGTGCGCAAGGCCAGCGCGTGCACCTAAGCGTACAAGACAATGGCGCAGGATTTGGCGAGAACTTGTTGGCCCGGGCGTTTGAGCCGTACGTCACCACCAAACCCAAGGGCACAGGCTTGGGGCTGGCGGTGGTTAAAAAAATTGCCGACGAGCACCACGCCGATGTACGCTTGCGCAACCTGAGGCAAGCTGGGGTGGTCAGTGGCGCGCAGGTATCGGTATCATTTTCAACAGTGCAGACGCAAGTGGCGTAACGGAGAGCCCTAGGCATGGCGAACATTTTGGTGGTAGACGACGAGTTGGGGATTCGCGACTTGTTGTTTGAGATTTTGGACGATGAAGGCCATCAGGTGGAGCTGGCTGAAAACGCCGCGCAAGCGCGCGCGGCGCGCCAGCGTTGCGCACCCGATCTGGTGTTGCTGGACATTTGGATGCCCGACACCGATGGCGTGACGCTGCTCAAAGAGTGGGCCGGACAAGGCCTACTGAGCATGCCCGTGGTGATGATGAGTGGCCACGCCACCATCGACACCGCGGTGGAGGCCACACGCATTGGCGCGGTGGCCTTTTTGGAAAAACCCATTACGTTGCAAAAGCTGTTGTCCACCGTTAAAGAGGCCCTAACCAAAGGCCTGCGGCGGGCGCCGCTTACGGCGGGTGGGCGGCCAATGGCGCCAAGCACCGTGGCGGCGGCTCATGCCCCCCAAGGGGCCGCTGCCAGCGGGCTGGGTGCGCCAGCCATGGACGCCGCGGGCGTACCCGAGGGCTTTGCCCTGGTTGAGCTGGAGCGGCCGCTGCGAGAGGCGCGGGACGCCTTCGAGCTGGCGTATTTTGAATACCACCTGGAGCTCGCCGGCGGCTCCATGACCCGCGTGGCCGAAACCACCGGGTTGGAGCGTACCCATCTGTATCGCAAGCTCAAGCAACTGCGCGGCGGGCGAGACGACGGCTCGGACGACCCCAGCGCCTAGCCCAGAGGCTGATATACTCAGCGCCTGATAAAAAAGGCCCGGTAGCTCAGTTGGTAGAGCAGAGGACTGAAAATCCTTGTGTCGACAGTTCGATTCTGTCCCAGGCCACCACCTTCAAAGCCCGACCCTTCTAGGTTGGGTTTTTTTATGGCCTCAACGAACCTCCACGCGTAAGCCAATAGGCGCATCGGCCACGTCGAACGCGGCTTCTTCAAACGTGGGGGCTCGAAAGGCTGGGCGCAGGTTGCCCGATACGCCCCACGGTTCGGTGGGTTTACCCACCCAGTTGCTGTCCAGCGTGAGGTTGTGGTTCATGTCTTGGATGACGGAGACCGCGTACTGGCCGGGTGTGACTTGGTCAAACACGCAGCGCATACGGCTTTGGCTTACCGCTTGCCATGGGGTGCGGCGTGCACCTTGGGTGGCGCGCGGAAAGCCCGTGCCGTTGGCAAATAAGGCGCACCCGAGTTGGCCCTTGGCTGGGCTGAGACCGGTCACCTCGACGGTGACTTGGGTTTGGGCGTGGCCAAGCGAGCTTAAGACAAGGCTGGCCGAAGCCAATAAGAGTGAAGATAGCGTTTTCATGTGGCAGATGGTAGGGCAAGAGAAACACGCAGTCCGTGCGTTGGGCTGGTGGCGAGTGCGACGTTGCCGCCGTATAACTGGGCCAAGTCAACGACGATGGCCAAACCCAAGCCGGTACCGGGTTGGGTTTCGTCCAATCGAACGCCGCGCTGCAGCACCTTGGTGTGTTCGTTGGGTGGGATGCCGGGGCCGTCGTCGTCCACCGTGAGGCACAGCCCGTCAGGGGTGGGGTGTGTGGCCACCGACACGCGGCTGCGGGCGTGGCGCCAGGCGTTATCGAGCAGGTTGCCCAGCATTTCTTGCAGGTCTTGTGCCTCACCGGCAAACGCGGCGTGTGGGTCCACGCCTTGCATGCACGCGTCAATCGGTTTGTCGGCGTGTACTTTGGTCATGACGCGCAGCAGCCCTTGTACCGCCGGGGCGATTTCGGCGCGTTGCCCGGGTACATGGGTGGTGGCCGCAGCGCGCGAGCGCACCATGTGCCAATGGATGTGGCGTTGGGCCAGTGGCACTTGTTCGGCCACCAGTGCGCGCAGCTCGTCAATGTTGGCATCGCGCGCGGCGTTGGCCAGCACGGCCAGCGGGGTTTTGAGCGCGTGGGCCAAATTGCCCGCTTGGGTACGGGCGCGGGCCACCACCTCGGCGTTGCGGTCCAGCACGCTGTTAAAGCCGTCAATGAGCGGCTGAATTTCGGTGGGCGAGCTGCCTTGTAGCCGTTGCGCGCGGCCCTCGCGTACCGCGTGCAGCGCCCGCTGCACCGAGCGCAACGGTGCTAGCCCCACCACCACTTGTGCCCAGGCCGCCAGCGCCAGCAACACACCCAGCACCGCCAGCGAGCCCGCCAACACTTGGTTAAAGCGGGCAATGGCCTCTTGGGTGCTGCTGCGGTCAGCTGCCACCACCAGCCGCCAATGGGTGTGGGTGCGCTGTCCGGTGGCCAGTGAGCGCTCGGCCACACGCAGGGTTTCGCCTTTGGGGCCAGCCAGTTCGTGGGTGTGTAGGGTGCCGTTGGGTAGGGTGTCCAAGGGCAGTTGCAGTTCGGTATCCCATAGCGAACGCGAGCGCAGCACACCGCGCTGCAAGGTGCGGTCATTGGCTAACGCGTCCAGCTGCCAGTACAGCCCCGAGTAGGGCTTGACCCAACGCGGGTCAACCAAAGACGAGGCGCTGAGGCTGGGGGTGCCGTTGGCGTCAAATTCGAGTTGGGCGGTGAGTTGATCGAGCTGCTGGCTAAGGGTGGTGTCAAACTGGCGCAGCACGTGATCGCGAAACAAATCGGTGAGCAACACATGCGCACCCACCAGGGCCAAGCTGAGCGTGACCACCGTGACCGCCAGCAGCCGCAGCCGCAACGACCCCATGATGACCTCGCGCCTCATGGGGCGGTGAGGCGATAGCCAAGGCCGCGCACGGTTTGAATGGTTTGAGGGGGTAACTTTTTGCGCAGCCGACCTACAAACACCTCGATGGTGTTGGAGTCGCGGTCAAAGTCTTGCGCGTAAATGTGTTCGGTAAGTTCGCTGCGCGAGACCACGGCATCGGGCCGGTGCATGAGGTAGGCCAGTACTTTGTACTCGTGGCTGGTTAAGCTTACGGCTTGGTCGTTGAGGGCCACGCGGCCGGTACGCGTGTCAAGCGTGAGGGCGCCGCAGCGCAGCACAGGCGAGGCTTGCCCGGTGGCGCGGCGCAGCAACGCACGTATACGCGCGAGCAGTTCTTCGGTGTGAAAAGGCTTGGTGAGGTAGTCATCGGCCCCAGCGTCGATGCCTGCGACTTTTTCGCTCCAGCTGTCGCGGGCGGTGAGAATAAGCACCGGATGCCGGCGGTTATGTTCACGCCAGTGCTTGAGCACGCTCAAGCCATCGAGGGCGGGCAGACCAAGGTCGAGAATAACGGCGTCGTACGCTTCGGTATCGCCCAAAAACAACGCGTCGCGCCCGTTGTCGGCTTGATCAACGGCGTAGCCTGCCAAGCCCAATGCGCGGTGCAGTTGGGCGCGCAGTGTGTTGTCGTCTTCGACCAGTAAAAGCCGCATGCCGCAATCGTATCAGTGTGGGTAACGGCGTTGACGTTGGCGCAACACCGCGCCGGTGCGAGCGTCCAGGTCGAGTTTGAGCAGCCGCCCTTGGCTTTGCAGCAGCTTGACTTCGTAGACCCAAACGCCGTCGTCGCGTTCGAGTTTAATCGCCAGCACCC
>JALRBF010000013.1 GCA_023262365.1 Burkholderiaceae bacterium | reverse complement strand
CCTTTGCCGATCGGCCAGGCGCTGCTGGAGGCCAACGGCAGGGCGCGCCTGTTCCTGGATCCCGCGAAGGTGACGAATGACCTGCCGGCCTGGCTGGGCGACGAGGTCCAGTTGGAGGCCCCCGAGCGGCCCAGTGCTTCGAGCGCCCGGGTGATGGCGTCGTCGCGCCGCGTCCAATCGGCTCGCAGCATCAGTGTGTTGGTCGCGCGCGCACGTTGCCACACCTCGGGGGCGGCCAGCGCCGTGCGCTCGTTAAACTGGCACGTCACGCACCACGCGGCAGTGAAATCAACAAACACCGCCTGCCCGTTGGTCAGCGCGGCATCCACCTTAGCCGGGCTCCACGTCTGCCAGCGTGCCTCGCCCACCGTGGCGGTGCTTGCCGCCGCGCCCAGCGGCAGCGGCTGCACCACCACCGGCCACAAACCCGCGGCACTAAAGCCCAGCAGCACCAGCCCCAGCGCGCGCCAGCGCCAGCGGCTCACGCGGTAGCACAGCCACAACACCCACGCCGCGGCCAGCATCAGCAACAGCAGCGCCGCGGCCCCGCCTATGCCGCTTTGTTGCCCCAGCACCCACACCAGCCACACCGACGTGGCCAGCATCGGAAACGCCAAAAACTGTTTAAACGTTTGCATCCAAGGCCCGGGCTTGGGTAGCCGTCGGCTTAGGCCCGGCCACCAACCCAGCGCCATAAACGGCAACGCCATGCCCAGGCCCAAGGCAGCAAACACAAGCAGCGACTCCGCGGCCGACATCAGCAACGTCGCACCCAGCGCGGCACCCATAAAGGGGGCCGTGCATGGCGAGGCCGCCACCGTGGCCAGCACCCCCGACCACGCCGACTCCATCACCGGATGCCGCCAGCGCATGCTGGCCAGCCCACTGGGCAGTACGGCGCCCCACTCAAACAAGCCCCCCAGCTGCAACCCCAACAGCACAAACAGCAACGCCAACAGCGCCACCACCGTGGGCGATTGCAGCTGAAACCCCCAACCCACCGCCTCGCCCGCGGCACGCAGCGCCAACAGCAACCCCGCCAGCGCCAAAAAGCTCAGCACCACCCCGGCGCCATACGCCAAGCTCATCATCCGCCGCTGTGCCACCGAGTGGTCGGGTTGCGCCAGTGCATAGGCCTTAATCGCCAGCACTGGAAACACGCACGGCATCAGGTTCAGCAGCGCCCCGCCCAACACCGCCCAAAGCAACGCCAGCGCCAGAGGCAGCGCGTTGCTGGGTGCCACCACCGGCGGCGCTTGCAGGGCCTGCGTCAGCGCACCCGACATGCCAGTGGGCTTGGCCACCGCCGGCCAGGTTGTCACCACCGGCAGCACCACCCGCACCCCGCTGGCCTGTGCCCCCTTGGGCGTGGTTGGCGTCACCACCACCGGCAGCGCCGTAGGCGCCGCTTGCCGAAACGGCGACAACGGCAAATCCGCCTCAAACACCGCGCCGTCCCACCGCTGCTGCCAGGGGTCGCCCGGCACAATCACGCCCTCGGTCTCAGGAAACACCTCCAGCTTGCGCCCCACCCACGCTGCGGGCAAACCCGGCACGCGCAGCACCAGCCGCTGGGCGCTGGGTTTGGCCTGTGCGCCAGGGCTGGAGACATCGGGTGGCACCCGGGCCCAGTTCGCCTCAAACAGCGCGGTGTTCTGCGCCAGCGATGCACTGGGCTCAAGGCTGAGGCTCAAAGTCGCCTCCTCGGGAATGCACTCTTGCCGGCAGCTCAGCCACTGCGCATGCAGCGCCACCGGCCACGGCCCCGCCGCGTCACCTCTGAGCGCTATCGGTACGCTCAGCAGCACCTCATCCTCGTAGCCGTAATTGGCCAGCGGCCCCAAAAAAAACTTGATCGGCGCGGGCCACTGCACGTCACCGGCTGACCAACCCGGCGGCAACGTCCACGCCAACGTCGTCGGCAGCCCCGAATCCCCCGAATTGCGCCAATACGTATGCCAGCCCGGCGCGTGCGCAATGCGCAACCCCAGCCACAGCGGCTTGCCCGGGCCCACGCCTTGGGGCGCGTGCGCCACCAACGCCACCTGGGTTTGCGGCGAAGCCTGCATTGCCGTTGCAAACGACAAGCCCTGCGCCACGGCCGCGCCCCCCACCCCGGCAACGAGCGCACACAACGTGGCTGCTCGCAGCCAGCCACGCCACGCGTTAACCCATCGGCGCACGTTCATCATGGCGCAATGGTAGTGCATCGATGGCGTGCACCAAGCCCGCGGGCCGCGCCGATTCAAGCCGACGTCAGCAACGTCCGATGCGTGCGTTGCTGCAAATGCGGCAACTCATTAAATGACAGCAACTGACAGCGCGAACGCGACGCCAGCAGCGTAGAAACCGCCGTGTTGCGCATTTGAAAATTCAAGTCCACCATGGTCGCTGGCGTCACCCCCAGTACGTGCCCCACCAGGGTAGAAATGGGCCCGCCACTGCTCACCACCAACACCCGTCGCTCGGTGCCGTCCTGCTGCTGTTGCAACCAATGCACCAACGCCTGGCGAAACGCCACAAACGTGCCCAACTCAGGCGGCGCCAACGCACCGTCCATCCACTGCCCCAGCGCTTGCCTGAGGTGCACAAAGTAAGCCCGGTACCCCTCGGCGGTGTCCTTGGGTGGTCGCACCGGCGCCGGCTGCAGCGCTCGCAACAACGCCTCGGCGTCGTATTCGTTGAGTGCGGGTGTGGCCTGGGGCGGCGGCAGCCCTGGCAGTTCCTCACTCAGCGCTGCCAGCGTTTGTTCATGCCGCCGTAACGTGCCCGTCCATACCGCATCAAAGGGCGGTCCTTGCTCGCGCCACAGCGCCCCCAGCAAACCCGCCTGGGCCCTGCCACGGGCGCTAAGTTGGTCGTAATCGTTGGCCAAAAAAGACGCCTGTCCGTGCCGCACCAAATACACAAAAGCCATACACAGCATTGTCGGCAGCCCCGCCGCCCCGCTCCGGTCACCCCTGCGACCCCGCAATGCCTGCCCTTGGCGTCGAAAAAAAACCGTGCTAAACTGGTGGACTTCGCTTAGCACAGCCCGTGTGATGCAGCCGGCCCCCAGAAGAAGAGTCGGCGCAACGGCCCCAAGAAAAAATTTTTCATTCGGGGCTAGACAGGCAAAAAAAGTGTGCTAAAGTAGAGGGCTTCGCTCATCGCAGCGACGCAGGGGAAACCCTAGGGCTCATTAACAAATTACAGCCGATAAGTGTGGGCGTGTGAGTTAGCCGAAAAGCTGACACATTCGCTCACTAGACAGAAGAAGTGAAGTTCACTTCAATTCCGTTTAGAAAGAGCTTTCAAAAAGATCAAACTAAAGAGTTTGATCCTGGCTCAGATTGAACGCTGGCGGCATGCTTTACACATGCAAGTCGAACGGCAGCATGGGCTTCGGCCTGATGGCGAGTGGCGAACGGGTGAGTAATGCA
>JALRBF010000154.1 GCA_023262365.1 Burkholderiaceae bacterium | reverse complement strand
GCCAACAGGTGTCGCGGTTGTGCATAGTGCCGGGCCCAGCGTGCCATGTCCTGGCCCTGGTGTGCCACCACGGCACCCAGGCGCTGGCCTTGCTGCACGGCACGCTGCCCCACGGCCACGCGGGTGCGGCTGTAGTGCATCAAGGCTTGGCTTACGTTTGGCTCGTGTTGCAAGGCCTCGGCCAAGGCCAGCGCGTCGCCCACGGCTTTGGTGACGCCTTGGCCCACGTGCGGGCGGGCCACAAAGGCCGCGTCGCCAAGCAAGGCCACGCGGGCGTGGCTCATACGCGGTGTGGTGGCGTCGGCAATGACTTGGAGCAACAGTTGCGGGGCGCGCTGCAGGGCCTCGGCCCAAGCGGGATGCCATAGACCAGCGGCCGCCTCGATGGCGGCCTTGGGCCACTTGGGCAGCAGTCGGTGCGGCGCCATGCCGTGGGCGTGCCGCACGCCCTGGGCGTCGGTGAGCATGGCGTCTCGCGTGGCCTCGTTGGTGGCGCGGTACCACACCAGGTTAATGTACGTGCGCTGCTGCTGGCCTTGTACCGGGTAGGCCAAAATTTGCTCGCCCGGGGCTTGCGAAAACACAAACGTCTGGCCAAACATGGCCTGCGCGGGGGGCGACAACTCGGCCAACGGCACCAGGGCCCGCCACGCCACGTAACCGGCGTACGAGGGAGCCGGTGCGTCAAACCAAGCGGCGCGCCACGGCGAACGCAGCCCATTGGCCAGCACCACCAAATCGGCGTCTTCGCCGGTGAGTGGCTGCCCCTGCCCAGCCTGCCAAGTGGCGTGCGCCAAGGCGTCGGTGCCGCCTGGGTCAACGCGGTGCACCGACGCGCCCAGCACGTAACAGGTATCGGGCACGGCCTGGCGCAGCCGTTGCCACAGTTGCTGCCACGAGGTTTGCTCTTGCGGCCATTCGCTGCGCGCCAGCGTTTGCCCCGATGGGCTGACAAAGGCCCGCTTGGGCACCGAAAGGCCCAACCCGCCCTGCACCGACAAGCCCAAGCGCTGCAACGCCAAGCGCAAGCCTTGGTGGGTGACGATGCCGGCGCCGCGCGCACTCAGCGCTTGGGTGGACTGCTCGAGCACCTTGACCTGCCAGCCGATTTGCCGCAGCGCACACGCCGCGGCCAGCCCCCCCATGGAGCCACCCACAATCAATGCCCGGTGCGCTGCCATGCGTGCGCCTGCCTACAATGGCGCCCTGTGAACACGCCAGCGTCCTCCACCCGCCAACGCCTGAACCCGGCGATGCGGCGCCAGCAAATTTTGGACTCGGCCATTGCCTGCTTTGCCGAGCACGGCTTTGCGGTGCGCACCCGCGAGTTGACCAAGCGTATCGGCGTCTCGCAACCCCTGCTGTACCGGTACTTTGCCTCCAAAGACGCGGTGGTTGAGGCCGTGATTGAGTCGGTGTTTTTGAAGCCCTTGCGCGCGGACTGGGCCACTGACCTGACCAACCGCGCGGTGCCCCTGCGCCAGCGCCTGCAAACCTTTTACATGCGCTACGCCGATGCCACCTATCGCCCCGAGTGGATAAGGCTGTACATGTACGCCGGGCTGGCCAACATGTCGCTCAATCGCGATTATTTGGCGCTGGTGCGCGATCAGTTGCTGCAGCCCATCTGCCAAGAATTGCACCACGAATTCATGGGCCAGTCGCGCAGTCAACCGGCTGGCCCGCGCGAACTGGAGCTGGCCTGGACCTTGCACGGCAGCATGTTTTACTGGGCTGTGCGGCGCAACATTTTTCAGGCCAATCCGCTGGTGCCGTTTGCCCAGCGCAGCGACGACGCCATTGACCTGTTCTTGCATGGCGCTCGGGCGATCTATCCCACCTTGGTGGCCGCCGCAGCGGCCCCCAGCCAGCGGCCACGCCAAAAAACCAAGGGCTCGCCCTCGGCCACGCGGTAGCCCATCACCTGGGCCACGATGGCCTCGTGGTCGCCCATGCGGTGCGTTTGCACCACCTCGCAGTCAAACTGCACCAACCACTGAGGCAAGCCCGGTGCGGCCTCCAGCGGGGTGAGGTTCACGCCTTCAAATTTGTCGGCCCCGGCCGTGGCAAAGCGCATGGCCGTGGCCTCTTGCCCGGCGCCCAGCACGTGGATGCGGTGCCACCGCCCCACCCCAAACACCGCTTTGTTGGGCGAGTGCTCTTGAATGGACCACATCACCAACGCCGGCTCCAACGACACCGAGGTGAAGCTGTTGACCGTCAACCCAATGGGTGTTTGGTCGTCGGTGTAAGCGGTTACTACGGTTACACCTGTTGCAAAATGGCCTAGCACGTCGCGCAAGGCACGCCTATCGGGGGCCGAAATGGAGCGGGCGGTCATGTCAAAGAAGCGCCGCTTGGTTGTGTTGCTGACATAATTTATTGATAATAAGATAAATAAAGCATTTCTTCAATCGTCTTTTTGTTAAGACAGGAGCGCACACCGATGGAACTGGGAACCTTCATGATGCCCTTGCACCCCCCTGGGCGGGTGCCCAGCGAGACGTTGCAAGAGGACCGGGAAGCCATTTTGCTCGCTGACCGCTTGGGCTACCGTGAGGCTTACGTAGGCGAACACGTCACCGACTTGGCGGAAAACGTCACGTCGTGCCTGATATTTTTGGCCAGTGTGGCGGCGCAAACCAAGCAAATCAAGCTGGGCTCGGGCACGCTGAACATGCCCAATAACCACCCCGCGGCCATCGCGGCCAACGTGGCCATGATGGACCACATGCTCAAGGGCCGCTTCATCATGGGGGTAAGCCCCGGTGGGTTGATGTCCGACGCTGAAGTGTTTGGCAACTTTGGCAAAGACCGCCTCGAGATGTTTGTGGAGGCCATGGACATGGTGCTCAACATTTGGGCGGGCGAGGCACCTTACAACCTCAAAGGCAAACATTTTGAGGTCAGTACCGCGCGCACCATGATTGCGGAGATTGGGCAAGGCATCATCTTAAAGCCCTACCAAGCACCCCATCCCCCCATTGTGGTCACGGCGGTGGCACCGTTTTCTAAGGGGGTTGCCGCCGCCGCGGCGCGGGGTTGGATGCCGATATCGGCCAACTTTTTGTTGCCTCAATGGGTGCGCACCCACTGGGACAGCTACGTACAAGGCTGCGAGCAAGCGCAGCGCGCGCCGCAAGTCAGCGAGTGGCGCGTGGCCAAGAGCATTTTTGTTACCAAAGACGACGACGCGCTGGCCAAGCGCTACGCGCACGAGGCGGGCGGGCCGTATCACTTTTATTTCAAGCAGTTGATTCGCAAACTGGTGGGCTTTGCCGGGCGCTCCAACCTGTTTAAGCTGGACCAAAACGAGCCCGACGACTCGGTCTCGGCCGACACCGTAGCACCCAAGCTGGTGCTGGCTGGCTCGGTCAACAGCGTGGTGGACCAGATATTGGCGTTTCGCGAGCAAGTGGGTGACTTTGGCACCCTACTCTACGCCTGCCACGACTGGCAAGACCCGGCTTTGGGTCGCCGCTCCATGGAGTTGATGGCCGAGGAGGTGATGCCCCGCGTCAACGCCGCCATTGGCGCGAGCCAACCCGCCAAGGAGACGGCAAGCGCGGTCTAGACCGCCGGCGCAGGCACCTGAGCGGCGTACCAGTCGGCCACCGCCACGCCGGGCACGCACCGCGCCTGCGGCGTGTGCAGCACGGCGTCGAGCAACTGCTCAAAAGCCCCGATGCGGTGCGGCACCCCAGTGATGTAGGGGTGCACGCTGATGGCCATGACACGTGGCTGCTGCAGCGACTCGTGGGCCAAGCGCTGCAGCTGTTTTTGGCCGCGCAGCAGCAACTCGTCACCGCTGTGGTGCTGAATGGCCATGAGCGGGATGTCGTTGACCTCCACCGTGTACGGCACCGACAGCACAGGCCGGGGCGAGGCGTGCAGCCAGGTGGGCAAATCGTCCAGCACCCAATCGGCCACGTACTCCACCCCAGCGGCCGAGAGCACGTCCAGCGTGGCGTCGGTTTCGGTAAGCCCGGGGCTCTCCCAACCGCGCGGTGCCTGCCCCGTGAAGCGTTGCAGCGCCTCCATGGTGCGTGCCACCGCCTCGGCTTGGTCGTGCACATGGTGGGTGGGGCCTTGCACGAATCCGTGGCCCATGAACTCCCAGCCCGACTGCAGCGCCGCCTCGGCCACCCGTGGGTAGGTGTGGCACACCTGGCCGTTAATGGCCAGGGTGGGCACCATGCCACGCTCGGTTAAGGCGCGGTGCAGGCGCCAAAACCCGGCGCGCATGCCGTATTCGTGCCACGCCCAGTTGGGCAAATCGGGCTGCAGCGGCTGCCCCATGGGCGGCGAGAGCACGGTGCGGGGCATGGGCCCGTCAATGCGCCAGTGCTCGACGTTGACGATGATCCACACCAGCAGGCTGGCCCCATCAAGGCCTTGCAGCGGCGGGCGGTCCACCTGGGCCTGGTAGGGCGCGCGGTCACTGAGCAACATACGCGGTGGCGCCTAACGGCCTAAGCTTCGTCTTGCACCGTGTTGCGCAACACGCCCAAGCCCTCGACCTCCACTTCCACCACGTCACCGGCTTTCATAAAGATGGGCGGTTTGCGTGCAAAGCCCACGCCCGCGGGGGTGCCAGAGATGATGACGTCACCGGGCTGCAGCGCAAACACCTCAGAACACGTGGCCACCAGCGTGGGCACCTTGAAAATCATGTCGCGTGTGTTGGCGTCTTGCAGGGTTTGGCCGTTGAGCCGAGTTTGCAGCTGCAAGCCTTCGGCGCCGGGGGGCAAGGCGTCGGCCGTGACCAAGGTGGGGCCAAAGCTGCCGGTGGCGTCGACGTTTTTACCCATCATCCACTGATGCGACTTGAACTGGTCGTCGCGAATCGAGCCGTCGTTA
>JALRBF010000349.1 GCA_023262365.1 Burkholderiaceae bacterium | reverse complement strand
GGCCTGGGCGAGCGCGCGGGCAATTGCTCGCTCGAAGAGGTGGTGATGGCGGTGCGTACGCGGCGTGATTTTTTTGGGTTGGAGGTGGGCGTGGATACCACGCAAATCGTACCAGCCTCGCGCATGGTCAGCCAAACCACCGGCTTTGTGGTGCAGCCCAACAAGGCCGTGGTCGGGGCCAATGCGTTTGCCCACGCCTCGGGTATTCACCAAGACGGCGTGCTCAAAGCGCGTGACACCTACGAGATCATGCGCGCCGAAGACGTGGGCTGGAGTGCCAACAAAATCGTATTAGGCAAGCTCTCGGGTCGCAACGCATTTAAGCAGCGGTTGCAAGAGTTGGGCATCGAACTGGATTCAGAGGCCGACGTCAACCAGGCGTTTGCGCGCTTTAAAGAACTTGCCGACCGCAAGGCCGACATTTTTGATGAAGACATTTTGGCCTTGATCAACGACGAGAGCCTCACGCCGCAGCGCGAGCGCTACGCCCTGGTCTCGCTGGCGCAACACTCCGAGACAGGTGAGCGGCCTCAGGCGTCGGTGGTGTTTCGCGTGGACGGCGCTGAGTGCCAAGCCAGCAGCGAGGGCAACGGGCCCGTGGACGCCTCGCTTAAGGCCATTGAGAGCCAGGTGCAAAGTGGCAGTGAGATGTTGTTGTACTCGGTTAACGCCATTACCTCGGGCTCAACCGAGAGCCAAGGCGAGGTCACGGTGCGCCTGCAGCGCGGCGGTCGGGTGGTCAACGGGGTGGGGTCTGACCCAGACATTGTGGTGGCCTCGGCCAAAGCGTACCTTAGCGCCTTGAACAAACTGGCCAGCGACGAGGTGAGGGTGGCCGCCCAGGGGTAGCGTGGCACTGGCGTGGGCAGGTTGCCAAAGGCTTTTAATTTCGTAGCCTAAGTTTATGAATTTGATTGGCTTTTCGCAATCCGTTACACTGGGCAGATGATTTTCTGTCGCCTACGACGTCGCCCATTCGTTACGGCTGAGCCACGCGTGGCATGCGGCCTGCTTGCGCTGGCCGTGGGGGTGGCCGCGTGGCTGGCCCCCGCACATGCGCAGGTGGTGCGCGCTGGGTTGTTGGCCACCACCCCTGTGGGGCAGGTGCAGCCAGTGGCCAACAAAACCAAGCGCAACGGCTCGGTGGCGCGGCGTGTGGGGTTGAATCGGGTGCGTGACCCCTTGCGGCTGCGCTCCAGTGTGGCCTTGGTGGTGGACCAAGAGACGCAAGAGGTGCTTTACGACAAAAACGCCGAAGCGGTGTTGCCCATTGCGTCCATTACCAAACTCATGACCGCCTTAGTGATGGTAGACAGTGGGTTGGACATGGATCAAAAAATACGCATCACGCGTGCCGACATTGACCGCGTTAAAGGCAGTCGCTCCAGGCTGTCGGTGGGGGTAAGGTTGTCGCGTAAGCAGTTGTTGCATCTGGCATTGATGTCCAGCGAAAACCGCGCCGCGCATGCGTTGGGGCGCACCTTTCCCGGTGGCACCCAAGCGTTTGTGGCCAACATGAACGCCAAAGCCCAGTTGCTGGGCATGACGGACACCCAGTACGCCGATCCCACGGGGCTGTCCAGCGCCAACCGATCCAGTGCGTACGACTTGGCGCGCTTGGCGCGTGTAGCCTATGACCGTCCGCTGATTCGTAACCTATCCACCGATGAGAGTTACGCCGTGCGCGTGGGGCGGCGCATGCTGCAGTACCGCAACACCAACGCCCTGGTGCGCAACGATGGGTGGGACATTGGCTTACAAAAAACCGGCTACATCCGCGAGGCGGGCCGCTGTTTGCTGATGCAAACCCGCGTGGCCGGGCGCGATGTCATCATGGTGTTTCTGGACTCGGTGGGCAAGCTTAGCCGTTTGGGTGACGCGGCTCGTGTACGCCGCTGGCTTGAGGCGCAAACCACCGCGTCCAATGAACCCGCGCCCGACGTCAACAGCTAGATTGGCTGCGTCCCGTTAGTTGGTGCGGTTGCCCAGGGCGCGCGAGATTTGCTTGGCCGTGTCGGCCAGCTTGTGGGCCCAGCCTTCGTCGAGGCGCCCGGCGGGGGCCGAAATCGACAAGCCCGCCACCAACCGGTTTTGGTCGTCGTAAATGCC
>JALRBF010000338.1 GCA_023262365.1 Burkholderiaceae bacterium | reverse complement strand
GGGTGGTGGCCGAGGGCAGCCGGCGCGTGGTGGTGAAGTAGGGCCCGCCGGCCGCTTTTACTTCCGCGGCGTGGGGTTCCAGATGATGACCGGCCCCTTCGGCCGGTTCCTCTTCCCCGGGACGGGGTTGCACCAAAGCTGGTCGGCCTCCGCCACCTCGCCCGGGCTGCACGGCGGGAACGGGAACGACTGCGACGGCGGGAAGCACGTGGCGAAGTCGTTGGTCACCACGCCGGGGGCGCAGGTGACGCCGTTGCTCACCGTGCCCACCCCACGCAGGCGCTGCTTGACATGTACACCATTCGCCACTTCAAGGGCGACTGGGCCAACCTAACCGTGGCCATTGTGGGCGACGTGCTGCACTCGCGCGTGGCGCGCTCCAACATCCACGCCCTGACCACCTTGGGTTGCGCCGAGGTGCGCGTGGTGGGCCCGCGCACACTGGTGCCCCCCAGCTTGGCGCCCATGGGCGTGCGCGTGTGCCACACCTTGCGCCAGGGGCTAGAGGGGGCCGACGTGGTCATGGCGCTGCGGCTGCAAAACGAGCGCATGAACGGCGCGTTGATTCCGTCGGCGCAAGAATTTTTTAAACGCTTTGGCCTCACCGAAGACCGTTTGGCCTGGGCCAAGCCCGACGCCATCGTGATGCACCCCGGCCCCATCAATCGCGGCGTCGAAATCGACTCCGCCGTGGCCGACGGCAAACGCGCCGTGATTTTGTCGCAAGTCACCTTTGGCATTGCCGTGCGCATGGCGGTTATGTCCATTGTGGCCAGCCACGACGGGGGGCGCGCATGAACACCCTCATCCACGGTGGCCGCGTTATTTGCCCAGCCACGGGCACCGACCAAATCGCCGACGTGGCCTTGGCCAACGGCCAGGTGGTGGCCGTGGGCCAAGCGCCCAGCGGCTTTACCCCCGAGCGGCGCATCAACGCCAGCGGCTGCTGGGTGTTGCCCGGCCTCATCGACCTATGCGCTCGGTTGCGTGAACCCGGCCAAGAGCACGAAGGCATGCTCGAATCCGAACTTGAGGCCGCGGTCTCGGGTGGCGTCACGCGGCTGGTGTGTCCGCCCGATACCGACCCGGTGCTGGACGAACCCGGGCTGGTGGACATGTTGCGGTTTCGTGCCGCCCAGTTGCAGCGCGCCCACGTGCACCCGCAGGGCGCCCTCACGCGCGGCTTGCAAGGCCAAGCCTTAACCGAAATGGCCGAGCTCAGCGAATCGGGCTGCGTGGGCTTTGGCCAGGCCGACCACCCGCTACGCGACACCCTGGTGCTGCAGCGCGCCATGCAGTACGCCGCCACCTACGGCTACACCGTGTGGCTTCGCCCCCAAGACCCGTGGCTCAGCGGCGGCGTGGCCGCCAGTGGGCCCTTGGCCACGCGCATGGGCCTAGCCGGCGTGCCCGTGGTGGCCGAGGTGATTGCGCTGCACACCATTGGCGAGTTGATGCGCATCACCGGCGCGCGCGTGCACCTGTGCCGTTTAAGCAGCGCCGCAGGCGTGGCGCTGGTGCGCCAAGCCAAACAGCAAGGCCTGCCGCTTAGCTGCGACGTGAGCGTGCACAACCTGCACCTGTGCGACCACGACATCGGCTACTTTGACTCGCGCGCTCGCCTTGAGCCGCCGCTGCGCCAACAGGCCGACCGCCAAGCCCTGGCCGAGGCCTTGGCCGATGGCACCGTGGACGCGTTGGTCAGCGACCACAACCCGCTGGATGCCAACGCCAAAAACCTACCCTTCGCCGAGGCCGAACCTGGCGCCAGTGCGCTTGAGCTGTTGTTGCCACTGGCCATTAAATGGGCGCAAGCGCAGGGCGTGCCGCTTACGCAGGCGCTGGCACGCGTGACCACCGGCCCTGCCGCCGTGCTGGGCGAGGCTCTGCCCGCGCACAGCGGCAGCCTTGCCCCCGGCGCCCCGGCGCACGTGTGCATCTGCCGCCCCACCGATGCCGCCACCGTGGTGGGCGCGCGCTTGCGCAGCCAAGGCAAGTTCACCCCGTTTGAGGGGGCTGCCTTGCCCGTGCACGTGGTGGCCACCTGGGTGGATGGCCACTTGGCGTTTGATGGCGGGACCCACTAACCCCCAAGGCCTGAGCGCGCTGGCCGCGGCCTGGCGCATGCTGCGGCTGCTGGGCCACGTGGTGCATGGCCTGGTGCAGCTGTACACCGTGTTTGCCAAGGCATCGCCTCAGGCGCAGGCCAACATGGTGCGCGATTGGTCGCAACGCATGCTCGCCAGCTTGGGCGTGACGCTGCACGCTCAGCCCATGCCGCAGTGGCCCCAAGGGCAAGGAGTGTTGGTTGTTATCAACCACGTTTCGTGGTTGGACATTTTGGTGCTCAACGCCGTGAGCCCGTTGCAGTTCGTGGCCAAAGACGACATCCAGCGCTGGCCGTTGATTGGCCGCTTGGTAGCCGCCTCGGGCACCTTGTTTATTCGGCGACGCTCAGCCCGCGACGCCC
>JALRBF010000287.1 GCA_023262365.1 Burkholderiaceae bacterium | reverse complement strand
AAGACGCCGAGGCCACCATGGCGTGCAACATGATGGACGAGGCCGCACAAGAAGGGTTTTTGGCCTTTTTAGAAAAACGCCAACCCAACTTCACCCGGTGAGCACCCTGCCCAACCTGCGCCGCCTGCTGCAACAGTGCCGCACCTTGGCGGTGGTGGGGCTGTCTGCCGAGGCTCACCGGCCGTCGTACTTTGCCGCCAAGTACATGCTTGAGCACGGCTACCGTATTGTGCCGGTTAACCCCAAGTACACAGAAATTTTGGGCCAGCGCTGCTACCCCAATCTGGCGGCGATTGACCAACCCGTGGACATGGTGGATGTGTTTCGCCGCCCCGAAGACACCCCGGCGATTGCCCAGCAGGCCGTGGCCATTGGGGCCAAGGTGTTGTGGCTGCAGTTGGGCGTGGTGAACGAACAAGCCAGCGCCCTTGCCACAGCGGGGGGGCTTGAGGTGGTGCAAGACCGCTGCGTCAAAATTGAACACGCCCGCTTGTTTGGCGGCCTGCACTGGGCCGGTGTGAACACCGGCGTCATCTCGGCGCGGCGCCTGCACGCCGGCCTGCCCCCGGCATGAGCAGCACCGAGCGCCACTTTCACCCCGAAACGCTGTGCATACACGCCGGGCAAATTCCCGACGCCGCCACCGGCGCGCGCGCCTTGCCCATTTACCAAACCTCCAGCTTTGTGTTTGACGACGCTGAACACGCCGCCAGCTTGTTTAACCTGCAAACCTTTGGCAACGTGTACTCGCGCCTAAGCAACCCCACGGTGGCGGCGTTTGAAGAGCGCGTGGCCGCGCTCGAAGGTGGGCGAGCCGCCGTGGCCACGGCCAGCGGCATGGCCGCCGAGTCGCTGCTGTTTACCACCTTGCTGCAACAAGGCGACCACGTGGTGGCGGCCAACAGCCTGTACGGCGGCAGCATCACCATGCTGGCGGTTAACTTGCCGCGCATGGGCATACAAACCACCTTTGTTAACGGCACCTCACCCGAGGCCTTTGCCGCGGCCATGCAGCCCAACACCCGCGCGGTGTACGCCGAAACCCTAGGCAACCCCAGCATGCAGGTGCTCAACATTGCCGCCGTGGCCGAAGTGGCGCACCAGCACGGCGTGCCGCTGGTGGTGGACAACACCGTGCTCTCGCCCTACCTGTGCAATCCCATGGCGCACGGGGCCGATGTGGTGATTCACTCGGCCACCAAATACCTGGGCGGCCACGGCACCACCCTAGGCGGGGTGGTGGTAGAAAGCGGCCGCTTTGCCTGGGACAACGGCAACTTTCCCGGCATGACCGAGCCCTCGCCCGGCTACCACGGGGTGCGGTTTTACGAAACCTTTGGCGACTTTGGCTTAACCATGCGCCTGCGTATGGAAGGCCTACGCGTGCACGGTGCCAGCTTGGCCCCGGCCAGCGCCTGGCAGTTGCTGCAAGGCATTGAGACGCTGCCGCTGCGCATGGCGCGACACAACGCCAACGCCCTGGCCGTGGCCCAGCACCTCGCGCGCCACCCCAACGTGGCGTGGGTGGCCTACCCCGGGCTGCCCGAGCACCCGCAGCACCAGTTGCTGCGCCAGCAGTCCAGCCGTCCGGCGCACGAGCAACCCGCCGCTTCGGGTTTGCTGGCGTTTGGCGTACGTGGCGGCATGCAAGCGGGGGTTAAGCTGCTCGAATCGCTCACGTTTATTAGCCACTTAGTCAATATTGGCGACACCCGCACCCTCATCAGCCACCCGGCCTCAACCACGCACCGCCAGCTGCAAGCCGAGCAGCTGCAGGCGGCCGGCATCACGCCAGACATGGTGCGGCTTTCGGTTGGGCTTGAGCACATCGATGACATCTTGTGGGACCTTGACCAAGCCCTGCAACACGCCTGCCCCTAAACCCGCATGAACCCGCCCAACATTTACCAACAACACCTGCCCCGCACCAACGCCAACCACGTGGCGTTGTCGCCGGTGGCCTTTGTGCAGCGCAGCGCCGAGGTGTTTCCGCAACTCGTTGCAGTGCAACACGGCAGCCGCCAATACACCTGGGCCCAAACCCACGAACGCAGTGCCCGCTTGGCCGCCGCCTTGGCCGCGCATGGCGTGGCCCGTGGCAGCACGGTCAGCGTCATGCTCACCAACACCCCAGAAATGATTGAGGCGCATTACGCCGTGCCTGCCCTGGGCGCGGTGCTCAACGCGCTCAACACCCGGCTTGATGCGGCCATGCTGGCGTGGCAAATGGCGCATTGCGAGGCCGAGGTGGTGATTACCGATACCGAGTTTGGCGCGGTCATGGCGCAAGCGCTGCAGCACCTTCAACAGCAGCATGGCCGCACCCCACTGGTGGTTAACGTGCACGACAGCGAATACCCCGGCCCGCACCACGCCGTGGGATCGCTGAACTACGAAGCTTGGCTCGCCGGGCACGAACCGCTGACCCAGTGGCCCGGCCCAGCCGACGAATGGGACGCCATTGCCGTAAGCTACACCTCGGGCACCACCGGCGACCCCAAAGGCGTGGTCACGCACCACCGAGGCGCGTACCTCAACGCGGTCAACAACGCCGTGACTTGGCACATGCCCCACTTTGCCCGCTACTTGTGGACGCTGCCCATGTTTCACTGCAACGGGTGGTGTTTTCCGTGGACCGTGGCGCTGCTGGCGGGCACCCACGTGTGCTTGCGCAAGGTAGAGGCCAAGGCGGTGCTGCAGGCCATGCAAAGCTACGCCGTTAGTCACTACTGCGCCGCGCCCATTGTGCACAACCAATTGCTTGCTGCCCCGCCCGAGTGGCGCCAAGGCATCACCCAGCAAGTCAAAGGCATGGTGGCGGGAGCGGCGCCGCCGGCGGCCATGATTGAGGGCATGGCCAACATCGGCTTTGATATTACCCACGTGTACGGCCTAACCGAGGTGTATGGCCCGGCCTGCGTGGCGGCCAAGCACCCACACTGGGCGCAGCAAGACGTGGCCGAGCAAACCCGCCTCAACGCCCGCCAAGGCGTGCGCTACGAACTGCAAGACGGCATGACCGTGCGCGACCCCGAGACCATGCAAGAGGTACCCGCCGACGGACAAACCATGGGCGAAATCATGTTTCGCGGCAACATCGTGATGAAGGGCTACCTAAAAAACCCGCAAGGCACGCAAAAGGCACTGGCTGATGGCTGGTTTCACACCGGTGACCTGGCGGTGCTGCACCCGGACCGCTACGTGCAAATCAAAGACCGAAGCAAAGACATCATCATCTCGGGTGGCGAAAATATCAGCTCGATCGAAGTTGAAGATGCGCTGTACCGCCACCCCGCCGTCGCCGCGTGCGCCGTGGTAGCCAAGCCCGACGCCAAATGGGGCGAAACCCCGGTGGCCTTTGTTGAATGTCACGCGCAAACCACGGTAACTGCCGCCGAGCTGGTGGCGCACTGCAAAGCGTTGCTTGCGGGCTACAAGGTACCCAAAGACATACGCTTTGAGCCCATACCCAAAACATCCACTGGCAAAATTCAAAAGTTCGAACTTAGGCAACGCGCTGCCGCTGCGCCCGTGCCGCCAACCAAGGACAACGCATGAACATACTGATGCTGCACGGGGTGAACCACAACATGTTTGGAAAGCGTAACCCCGCGCACTACGGCAGCACCACGCTGGATCAAATCAACGACGCACTGGCGCAACTTGGGCAAACGCTTGGCGCGCGGGTTGAAGCCTTTCAAACCAACCACGAAGGCGCCATGTGCGAGCGCATTCACCAAGCCGTGCAAGACGGCACCGACGCCGTGCTGATTAACGCTGGGGCGTGGACGCACACCAGCTACGCCATACGCGACGCGCTAGAGATGCTCAGCTGCCCCGTGGTGGAGCTGCACATGAGCAACATTCACGCGCGTGAAGCGTTTCGCCACGTCTCAGTACTGGCCGGGGTGGTAACCGGGCAGGTGGTGGGCTTTGGGGTGGACAGCTACTTGCTGGCGCTACGCGCGGCGGTATCTAAGTGCGCGCAAGATGGTGGGCGATAGTGGGATCGAACCACTGGCTTCCACCGTGTGAAGGTGGCACTCTACCGCTGAGTTAATCGCCCAAGCCGCGCATTATAAACAATCGCCAACGCCCTTTGCGCTGTCGGCCTTCGCCCAATCCTAGCCCGGCGTGGGCCAGGCCACCGGGCGCTGGCCAAGCTTTTCCATGTCGACCAACAGCGCCTGATGCGCCTGCCATTCGGTGTCGCTGGGGGGCACCACCGGCAACGCCAGCGCGCGCAGGTCAAGCCGCGGCTGGCTGGCGTCTGCGTCGTCTTGGCCGCGCGCGGCCTCGTTTTCCATGTCCAGGGCGTCTTGCCCGCGAGTGAGGCGAATATACACCTCGGCCAGCAGCTCGGCGTCAAGCAAGGCGCCGTGCAGGGTGCGGCCCGAGTTGTCCACTTCTAAGCGGTCGCACAACGCATCGAGGCTGTTGCGCTTGCCCGGGTAAAGTGTTTTGGCCAGTACCAAGCTGTCCACCACACCGCTTACGTGCTGGGCCAGCGGGCCGCGCCCCAGTCGCTCGAGTTCGCGGTCCAAAAAGCCCACGTCAAACGGTGCGTTGTGAATAATTAACTCGGCCCCCGCCAGGTAGTTCAGCAGGTTCTCGGCAATGTCAGCAAACTTGGGTTTGTCGGCCAAAAAGTCGGCGCTGATGCCGTGCACCTTAAGCGCATCGGGGTGGCTCTGGCGCTCGGGGTTGATGTACACGTGCAGCGTGTTGCCGGTTAGGCGGCGCTGCACCAGTTCTACGCAGCCTATTTCTAAAATTCGGTCTCCGTCTTGCGCGGAGAGGCCGGTGGTTTCGGTATCTAAAACAACTTGACGCATGCTTTAGTGTACCGAATGCGCCTAGTGTCGCTCTTTGGCGTGGTTGATGGAGTAACGCGGTATGTCAATAACCAGCGGCTGCTGCCCCACAATGGCTTGACAACTCAGGCGCGACTGCGGCTCCAAGCCCCAGGCTCGGTCCAGCAGGTCTTCTTCGCTTTCGTCAAGTTCGCCCAAGCTGGCAAAGCCCTCGCGCACCACCACGTGGCAGGTGGTGCAGGCGCAGGCCATTTCGCAGGCGTGTTCGATTTCAATGCCGTGCTCCAGCAGCGTTTCGCATACCGAGTCGCCGGGCGTGGCCTCCAGGGTTTTGCCTTCGGGACAATATTCGGGGTGCGGCAGCACCTGGATGCGTGTCATTTAATGGACTCCACGTGCTGCCCGCTTAAGGCTTGGCCAATTTGGTGGTTCATGCGCAGCGCGGCAAACGCCTCGGTGCCGTGGTTAAGCGCTTGCGTGGCTTGCTCGAGCGCGGCGGCATCGGTGCCGTGCTCGGCTTGCTCGGCCAGCGTGGCCGCTTGGTCGTACAGAGCTTGCCGCTGGCCGGCCTCAAGTAGGGCGCCGTCTTGCGCCAGCGCGCTGCGGGTGGCTTGCACCAGTCGCCGGGCGTCTACCTGTGCCTGGGCCAGGGCGCGCGCCTGTTTGTCGTGCTGGGCTTGGCTAAAGCCTTCTTGCAGCATGCGGCTGAGTTCATCGTCAGACAAACCGTACGAGGGTTTGACTTCAATACGCGCGGCGGTGCCGGTGGTTTGCTCAAGCGCCTCAACCTGCAGCAGGCCGTCGGCGTCTACCGTAAACGTCACCCGGATGCGTGCCGCCCCCGCTGCCATGGGCGGTATGCCACGCAGCTCAAACCGAGCCAGGCTGCGGCAGTCGGCCGCCATGTCGCGCTCGCCTTGCACCACGTGCAAGGCCAGTGCGGTTTGGCCGTCTTCAAAGGTGGTGAAGTCTTGCGCCTTGGCAATGGGCAAGGTGCTGTTGCGCGGCACAATGGGCTCCACCACGCCGCCCATGGTCTCTAGGCCAAGCGTCAGCGGCGTCACGTCAAGCAGCAGCACGCTGTCTTCGCTGGTGTAACCAGCCAATTGATGCGCTTGACGCGCCGCGCCAAGGGCCACCACCTCGTCGGGGTTCAGGTTGTTCAGCGGCGGCGTGCCAAAGTACTCGGCCACGGCTTGCTGTACGCATGGCATGCGCGTGGCACCGCCCACCATCACCACGCCGTCCACTTTGGCTGGGGTTACACCCGCGTCTTTCAGGGCCTGTGCCACGCACGCAAGCGTGGCCTGGGTCAACGTGGCCGCGGCCTGCGCTAGGTCGAGACGACTTACTTGCCCCAGCGCCTCACCTTGGGGGCTGTGCAAGGGCACGCCCTGCTGGGCGCCCGATAACGCCTCTTTGCATGCTTTGGCTTGGCCAAGCCAGGCGGTGCGCTGGGCGGCGTCCCAGGTTGAGGCGTCCAGTTGGTGGCGGGCAATCACCCAGTCAAGCAGCGCCAAGTCGTAGTCGTCGCCACCGAGCTGGGTGTTGCCAGCGGTGGCCAGCACCTCAAACAGGCCACGCTGCAGGCGCAGCACCGAGACATCA
The DNA here is from genome assembly GCA_023262365.1 of Burkholderiaceae bacterium. GTDB lineage: Bacteria > Pseudomonadota > Gammaproteobacteria > Burkholderiales > Burkholderiaceae_C > RS62. The sequence goes on along the minus strand of JALRBF010000287.1, from coordinate 1,468 downwards.
AAGGTGCCGCCACCCAAGTCGTAAATCACGTACACGCCCTCGCTGCCTTGGTCCAGCCCGTAGGCAATGGCTGCGGCGGTGGGCTCGTTAATAAGGCGCAGCACCTCAAGGCCGGCGAGCTGCGCGGCGTCTTTGGTGGCTTGGCGCTGCGCGTCGTCAAAGTACGCCGGCACCGTAATCACTGCGCCGTACAAGGTGCTGTCAAAGCTGTCTTCGGCACGCTGGCGCAACACGGCCAGCACCTCGGCGCTAAGCTGCACGGGCGAGACAACGCCGTGGTCGGTCTCAACCGACACCATGCCCTCGCCGTCAAGCAACCGGTAAGGCAAGCGCTGGGCTTGCTGCACGTCACGGCGGCTGCGCCCCATCAGGCGCTTAAACGACGTCACCACTTCGCCCGCGGCGCTCACTTGCGCCTGCAGCGCGTCGTGGCCCACCACGCGGCCCTTGGCCGTCACACGCACCGCGCTCGGCAGCAAGGTGCGGCCCTGCGCGTCGGGCAAGCACGTGGGCAAGCCGTGGCGCATGGCGGCCACCAACGAGTGCGTGGTGCCCAGGTCAATCCCCACGGCCACGCGCCGCTGATGCGGGTCGGGCGACTGGCCGGGTTCGGCAATTTGCAAAAGCATTAGGCCGTTGCCTCCTGGTGCTGGGCAATCTCTGCCATCAGTTTTTCAATAAACATCAACGCCTGCAGGTGCTGGGCTGCCTCTTTGGCCTGCACGGGCTGCTGATTCAGCGCCGCGGCCACGGCCTGCCAGCGTTGCGTGTGCTCTTGCTGCACCTCGCCCTGCAACGCCAGCAGCGCCTGAGCTTGGCCGTGGGCGTCGTCAAGTTGCTCGCGCCACTGCATGTGCTGCATCAGCAACTCAGGCGGCAGCGCCGCTTGGGCGGTTTGGCGCGGGTCATACCCGGCGAGCTGGCATAGGTAAATGGCACGCTCAAGCGGGGCGCGCAGCCGCGCGTAGGCTTCGTTGATGCGCACCGACCACTGCATGGCCACGCGCTGCGCGGCAGCGCCCTGGCCCACAAAGCGGTCGGGGTGGCAACGCAGCTGCAAGGCCTGGCGCGCGCGCTCCAAGGCCTCGCTGTCTACATCAAACTGCAGCGGCAATTGGAACAACGCAAAATCGTCGTCGGTTAAATTCACGGCGGCGTGGACTAAATTGGGGCTTAAACCCGAAACGATTCACCGCAGCCGCAGCGGTCGCGCTCGTTGGGGTTAACAAATCGAAAGCCCTCGTTCAAACCCTCACGCACAAAATCAAGCTCGGTGCCGTCCAGATAGGTCAGGCTTTTGGGGTCAATCAACACCTGTACGCCGTGGCTTACAAACACTTGGTCCTCGGGCCGTGCCTCGTCGGCGTATTCCAGGAGATACGCCAACCCCGAGCAGCCAGATGCGGGTGACCATGTACAGCAGCAAGGGGCAGATCAGCCACAGGATTTCCGGGGTGAGATATTGCTC
>JALRBF010000226.1 GCA_023262365.1 Burkholderiaceae bacterium | reverse complement strand
TGTTGCAAGCGCTGCAACCCGAGCCGCTGGCCTACCTGCCTCACATGCGCGAGGCGCTTGGTCTGCTGCTGCGTTGGCAACAGGCGAGCCGCCCCGATGTGCTGCCGACCTACGACGAGGCACTGCTGCGCCGCGAGCTGGCATTGTTTCCCCAGTGGTACATCGAGCAACACCGCGGCTACACCCTAAGCTCAGCGCAGGCCAACGACTGGGCCGCGCTGTGCGACCGGCTGGTGCAGCACAACCTCAACGCCCCCATGGTCTACGTGCACCGCGACTACATGCCGCGCAACCTGATGCTCGACGACACCGACCGCCTGGGGGTGGTGGATTTTCAAGACGCGGTGTTTGGTCCGGCCAGCTACGACCTGGCCAGCCTGACCCGCGACGCGTTTCACGAGTGGGACGAGGAGGTTGTGCTGGACCTCAGCGTGCGCTACTGGGAACAAGCGCGCACACTTGGGCTGTTTGGCAGCAGCCCTTGGTCACACGACTTTGGCGCCTTTTTTGAAGCCGTGGAATGGATGGGCCTGCAGCGCCACCTCAAGGTGTTGGGCATTTTTGCCCGCTTGGGGCTGCGCGATCACAAACCCGCCTACCTGGCCGACACGCCGCGCTTTGTGCGCTACGTGCGCCACACGGCGCGACGATACCGGGCGCTGCAGCAGCTGTTGCCCCTGTTTGACGCACTCGAGGGCACCGAGGCCACCCCAACCGGGTGGGTCATGGGGCGCGGGTGAGCCCGGCGCCACGGTTTTTTTGTCCGCTGCCGCTGGCGGCCGGGCCCCTGACGCTGCCACCCGAGACCACACGCCACATACAAGTGCGGCGCCTGCAGCCTGGCGATGCGCTGGTGTTGTTTGACGGCGCTGGCTGCGTGTGGCAAGCCCGCCTGGCGCACATGACGCGAAGCCAAGCCAGCGCCCACCTGGAGCACGCCTTGCCCTGCGAGCCCGCCAGCCAATACCGCGTGCACCTGGCGATTGGCATGCCCGCCAACGAACGCATGGACTGGGTGATTGAAAAAGCCACCGAGCTCGGTGCCGCCAGCATCACGCCGCTGCGCACCGCGCGCAGCGTGGCCAAGCCCAGCGGCGAACGCGCCGCGCGGCGTCTGCAGCACTGGCAGGGCGTGGCCGCTGCGGCGTGCGCCCAAAGTGGGCGCAACCACCTGCCCACGCTGCACCCCATTGCCGACGTGGCCGACTGGCTGCACGCCCTGGCCGAATCGGCCCCGCCCACCATGGCCCGCCAGCTGTTGCACACCCAAAGCAGCCCCATGCTGCCGGTGGGCGCCGAGCCGCGGCTGCTGTTGTGTGGGCCCGAGGGCGGCTTAACCGTCGACGAGGTGCAACACGCCATAACCTGCGGCTTTGCAGCCACCTCGCTGGGCCCCCTTACCTTACGCAGTGACACCGCCGCGATAGCCGCCTTGGCGCGATGCGTCATAACATAAGCCAAATCTTATAAAAGGAACTCGATGAACGGCAATCTGTGGCGCTTGGCGTTGGCGCAAGGTGTGTTTTTGACCAACAACGTCACCTTTATTGGCATCAACGGTTTGGTGGGGTTGCAACTGGCCCCTTACGGCTGGATGGCGACCCTGCCCATCATGGGTTACGTGGTGGGCAGCGCCTTGTGCACCGGGCTGGTGGCGCGTACCCAACGCCGCTGGGGGCGGCAACGCAGCTTTCAGCTGGGGCTGGTGGTGGCGGTGCTCTCGGCGCTGATGGCCGCCCTGGCCACCGTGTGGCATAGCTTTGGCCTGTTGCTGCTGGCCACCGTGGTGGCGGGTTATTACAGCGCCAACGCCCAGTTGTACCGTTTTGCAGCGGCCGAAATGGCCGCACCCGACAAGAAAGAAAAAGCCATTTCACTGGTGCTAACGGGCGGGCTGATTGGCGCGGTATTTGGCCCCAACATGGCCGCCATCACGCGCGAATGGTTGGCCACCCCGTTCACCGGCGTGTACCTGGCGCTGGCCTTGGTGGGGGTGTTTGGCTTGGCGGTGATGCACACAATCACGTTTGCCGAGGCCCCAGCCAAGGTGCCGGGCGAGGCCGCGGCGCGCCCGCTGTCGGTGATTGTGCGCCAACCCGTGTTTGTGGTGGCGGCCATGGCCGGCGCCCTGGGCTACGGCGTGATGAACCTGCTCATGGCGGCCACACCGCTGGCCATGCAGGTGTGTCGCTTGCCGTTTGATGACATTGCGCTGGTGCTTGAGTGGCACGTGATTGGCATGTTTGCCCCGGGCTTGTTCACCGGCAACCTCATCAAGCGCTTTGGGGTGTTTCGCATCATGGGCGCGGGCGTGTTGCTCAATGTGGCGTGTGTGGCCATTGCCCTAAGCGGGGTGGAGCTGTCGCAGTTTGTGGTGTCGTTGTTTTTGCTTGGCGTGGGCTGGAACTTTTTGTTCACCGGCAGCACCACGCTGTCGCTGCAAGCCTACGCACCGCAAGAGCGCGACCAAGCCCAAGCGGCACTTAACTTCACCGTGTTCGCGGTGATGGCGCTGACCTCATTTGGCGCCGGCGCCTTGGTGACCACCCAGGGGTGGCAGTGGATCAATCTGGCCTCGTTGCTGCCGCTGGCCATGGTTGCCGCCGGGCTGTGGTGGCTGGCCAAGCGCCCGGCGGCACCGGCCAGCGCGGCTTAACGTCGCACGCAGAACACCGCGGTGCTAGCCCACGCGTTGGGCCAGCGTCGGTGCACTTGGCCGTCGTGCAGGCCAAAGCTATCCACCACTTGCAGGCCCAAGCGATGCGCCAGTTGCGCAAAGTCGGCGTAGGTGGCCACGCGAATGTTGGGTGTGTTGTACCACTCGTAGGGTAAGTGGCGCGTTACGGGCATGCGCCCGCGCAGCACCTGCCACCGGTTGGGCCAATGCGCAAAGTTGGGAAACGCCACCACCCCCAGGCGCCCCACACGCACCGTCTCTTGCAGCATCACCTCGGCGTTGCGCAAGTTTTGCAGCGTGTCAATTTGCAGCACCACGTCAAACGACTGGTCGTCAAACATGTGCAACCCGGCATCCAAATTCAGCTGCAACACCGGCACCCGGCGCTGTACGCACGCCAGCACCTTGGCGTCGTCAATCTCCACGCCGTAGCCCGAGCAGCCGCGCGCGTGCATCAAGTGCGCCAGCAAGGCGCCGTCGCCGCAGCCTAGGTCAAGCACGTGCGCGCCCTGCGGCACCAGGGCGGCAATGGCTTGGTGGGTGGCCCCCTCACTCATGCGGGCACCTGCTCGTCAAAGTAGTGGCGCACCAGCGCGTGGTAGCGCGGGTCGTCCAACAAAAACGCGTCGTGCCCATGGGGCGCGTCGATCTCGGCGTAGCTAACTTGCCTGCGGTTTTGTAACAAGGCCCGCACCATGTCTCGGCTGCGGGTTGGGGCAAACCGCCAGTCGGTGCGAAAACTCACCACCAAAAACTTGGCCGTGGCCAACGCCAAGGCTGCGGCCAAGTCACCGCCGTGCTCGCGCGCCGGGTCAAAGTAGTCCAGCGCACGCGTGATCAGCAAGTAGGTGTTGGCGTCAAAGTATTCGGCAAATTTGTCACCCTGGTAACGTAGGTAGCTCTCAATTTCAAACTCCACCTCGTGCGTGGTGTACCGATACAGCGCGCGCGCCAGGGCCTCGGGGCCTTGCTGCGCCAGGGGTCGTAAGCTGCGCCCAAACTTTTCGTTCATCACGTCGTCGCTAAGGTACGTGATGTGCCCAATCATGCGCGCGATGCGCAAGCCGCGCCGCGGCAATACCCCATGGCGGCGGTAGTGCCCGTCGTGAAAATCGGGGTCGGTAACGATGGCGCGCCGAGCCACCTCGTTAAAGGCAATGTTCTCGGCCGTTAGGTTGGGGGCGCTGGCCACCACCACCGCGTGCCGCACGCGCTGCGGGTACTGCACCGTCCAGCTCAAGGCCTGCATGCCACCCAAACTCCCGCCCATGACCGCGGCCAGCTGCTCGATGCCCAAGGCGTCAAGGAGCGCGGCCTGCGCCTGTACCCAGTCTTCCACCGTGACCACCGGAAAGTCTGCCCCCCATAATTGGCCCTCGGCGCGTTCGGTGGTGGGGCCGGTCGAGCCAAAGCACGAGCCCAGGTTGTTTACGCCAATCACAAAAAATCGGTTGGTATCCACCGGTTTGCCTGGGCCCACCATGTTGTCCC
>JALRBF010000216.1 GCA_023262365.1 Burkholderiaceae bacterium | reverse complement strand
TAGACGCCGTATGGATTGAGCCCGCCCAGCGCGACATGGCACGCACCCTAGGCTACACCGTGGTTGATGCCAGCACCGCCATTGCCACCCACCTCAACAAGGTGCTACGTGAGAGCGCCTCGCAACTGGTCAGCCACGACGAAACCCAGCAGCTGCTGGACAAACTCGCCAGCCGCTCGCCCAAACTGGTCGAAGACCTGGTACCGGCCAAACTGCCGCTGGGCACGGTCACCCGCGTGCTGCAAAACCTGCTCGATGAAGGCGTCTCCATTCGCGACCTGCGCAGCATCATCGAAGGACTGGCCGAACACGCTGGGCGCACCCAAGACGCCGACCAACTCACCGCTGCCGTGCGGCCCCGGCTGGGGCGCATGATTGTGCAAGGCCTGCTCGAAGACCAAGACACCCTATCGGTGATGACGCTAGACCCCGGCCTGGAACAGCTGCTGCACAACGTGCTGCAGCAAAGCCAAGGCGGGCAAATTGTGCTCGAGCCCGAACTGGCCGAAAACCTCTTTGAGGCCCTGCGCCTGGGCAGCCAAACCCTAGAAAACGACGGACTGGCCCCGGTGCTTGTCGTCTCGCCCGCCATACGCAGCTGGCTGGCGCGCGCCGCGCGCCACCGTGTCACCGACCTCACCGTGCTCTCCTACAGTGAAATCCCTGACGACCAATCGGTCAAGGTGGTGCACACCGTAGAGGCCAAGCCCAAAAACTAACCCGGCCCAGTTGCCCACGCCACACACGAGACCCCCACCATGGAACTGCACCGCATTCTTGCCCGAGACACCCGCAGCGCCACCGAGCGCGCGATTGAGTTGTACGGCCCCGATGTCCTCGTGATCTCAAACCAACGGGTCGGGCATCAAACCGAACTCGTGGTGGCCGTGGACATGGCGCAAGCGCAGCAAAGCGCCGGCCTGCCGCAACAACCCGAGCGCGACATGGTGCTGCATCACGCCAACAGCCAAGCCGCGCGCGAGGCCAAGCCCATGGCCGACTTTGGCCAAACCCTGCAAGACTCGCTGCGCCAAGGCGTGGCCGCGCTGGCGCAAACCGCTGCCGCCCAGCCCGACGCACCGCGCTTTGCCCAAACCCAAACGGCGCCAGCGGCGCCCCACACCGCGGCCCCCGCCACGACGCCCAACGAACGCATCGAGCCCACCTGGGAGGCCAGCCGCAGCAAAGAACTGGTGGCCCTGGTGCGCGAAGAAATCAGCGCCCTGCGCCAAGAATTCAAGCTCGGCCAACAACTCAGCCCATGGCAAGACAGCTTACCCATGGCCGCCTCCATCAAACCCGTGGTGCAACACCTGCACGACGCGGGTGTGCCCGCCGGCCTCAAAGCCATGCTCATTGACCGCATCCGCGAACTCGGCGACCCCGAAGAGGCCTACCACGCCATGCGCGAGTTTTTGCTCGGCGTCATGCCGCCAGTCGGCCATGGCCTGCCCCAGCAAGGCTCGCACCTTATTTTTGGGCCATCGGGTGCCGGCAAAACCCTCATGACGCTCAAGCTCGCCACCGCCGCGGCCCAGCGTCACGGCCACAGTCACGTGGCCGTGGTTAGCCTAGCCGACGGTAAAACCGGCGCCTGGGGTCAGTTTCAACTGCTCGCGGCCCAAGCGGGTATTGACTGCTTTCGCGCCAGCGACGCCGCCACCTTGGCCCTCATCCAAGAAGACCTCAGCACCCGCCAAGCCATTTTTATTGACACCCCCGGCGTGGCCTTTGAGCGCCAGCTCAACGAGCTGCCGCACCACCTGCCGCATGCCAGCTGCCACGCCGTGCTACCGGCCGACGCCTCCATCGCCAGCGTCAAGCGCGTCAGCCAAGCACACGCCTGGAGCAGCCTCATGGTGAGCAAACTCGACGAAACCTGCCCGCCCTGGCCACTGCTGCAAAACCTCATCGAACACCCCCAAACCGTGGTCACCGCGCTAAACCGCAGCGACCGACTCGGGCAAAGTGTCATGAGTTACGATGCAATTGCGCTGGTTGAACTGGCGTTGGCTCCCGTGCACGCGCCTCATAGTGCCCGGGCACTGGCACACGATGAGCCCACTGCCGAGGTCTTGCGCCAACGCGGTGGCAGCTTCAGGAACCTTCATGGCTAAACTGCATTGCCCCCTCGTCATTGGCATAGCCAGCGGCAAAGGCGGCGTGGGCAAAACCTCCACCGCCGTTAACTTGGCCGTGGCATTGGCCAAAACTGGGCAACGCACCCTCCTGCTTGACGCGGACATGGGCTTGGCCAACGCACAAATCGCCCTAGGCGTCAAAGCCCCCTACAACCTCAGTCACCTGCTCAGCGGCGACAAAACCATTGAGCAAATCATCTACCCCTCGCAAGAGGGCGTGCAACTCATCCCCGGGGCTTCGGGGCGACGCGACATGGCCGCCGTTCAAGAAGCCGAAGTGGCCACCATTGTGCGCGCCCTTGACCCCTTGGTGGATCAATTCGACGCCCTCATCGTTGACGTGGCCGCCGGCCTCTCGCCCGCTGTCACGGCCTTCATGGCCGCGTGCCACCGGCGCTTTATTGTGGTTCGAGACGAACCCTCCTCCATCGCGGACGCCTACGGCACCATCAAAGTCCTGTGCACCGAGCAGTCGCTGGATCAAATTTACCTCGTACCCAACATGGTGCCCAGCCAAGCCGACGGCCAACGCCTGTTTCATCGGCTCAACGACATCACCCTGCGATTTTTGGGCCACTCGCTGCACTACCTGCACGCCATTGAAGAAGACGAACTGATGCTCACCGCCTGGCGCCAATACCGCTCGGTGGTCAATCACGCCCCGGGCAGCGCCGCGGCGCGTGATTTTCGCCAACTGGCCAAACACGCGCTCGAGCTTGGCCAGCTTAGCCAAATCACTGGCGGCACGCCGTTCTTTTTGTCGCGCTTACTCGACCTGGGCCTGTAGCCACCATGAACAAGCCCACCGCGCTCTACGCCCAAGTTCAAAACGACACCAACGCCTTGGTCATGCTGCACTTGGCCATGGTCAAGCGCATTGCCAGCCACCTTAAGGCACGCGTGCCCCCCTTCATGGAGCTCGACGAACTCATCCAGGTGGGCATGGTGGGCCTGCTTGAGGCCGCGCGCGCCTTTGATCCCACCAAAGGCATCGAATTCGAGGGCTTTGCTCACCTGCGCGTCAAAGGCGCCATGATTGATGAAATCCGCCGGCTGTCCTTCTTGCCCCGCTCGGCCGTCACGTTCAACCGCGACACCACCACCGCCACCCAGGCGCTGGCCTCCGAGCTCGGCCGTGCTCCCACCCAAGCCGAACTCGCCGAACACCTAGGCAAAGACCTTGAGGTCTACCAAAAAGAGCGCGGCCACGCCAAACGCTTTGAAACGGTCTCCATCGAAGCCGTTAACGACGAGGTGTTAGGCGTAGCCGACGACGCCCAGCGCCAACCCGAGGTCATGGTCGAAGAGGCCGAATTCATGCAAGCCGTCACTGACGCCATCACCCACCTGCCCGAGCGCGAGCAATTGGTGATGCAGCTTTACTACGTCGAAGAGCTTAACCTCAAAGAAATCGGCGAAGTCTTGGGCGTGAGCGAATCCCGCATCAGCCAAATTCTTTCGGTGGTTGTGAAAAAATTACGAACTCAGTTACAGTTAAATCCGCGTGAGCCCTCGCCATGATTTCGCTATTCAAAGACAACTCACCCGCGGCACTCAAGGCCAAGGCCAAGGCCGCCTTCGACAAAACCGTCGAGCTCACCTCCGACTCGCGCAACGCCCGCAGCATGCGGGTGCGCATTGCTCTGCTGTCGCGTGCTCACCTAGACAAAACCTTTATCGAAGGTGCTGAGCGTACCGAGGTCTACCTCAAACAAGTTACCAAGGCCATTGTTGACCAAACCGAGCGCCCGCCCGAACCGACCGCATCTGAGTACCAAAAGGTCGAAACTGCCACCGACGACATCTGGGTCTACGTGCCACAAGACTACGCCGACGCCGCCTTTCAAATCGGCAGCCGCTACCAGCGCACCGACATTTCGGCCGAACACGCCATTGACAGCATGCAAGGCCTGCTGGACCAACTCTGCATGTACGAATTGCGCCTAGACGAGTCGCTTGAAGCGTTGCAGTTTTTACGCGACGAATTGGCCGAACAAGCCGCCCAAGAAGCCAGCGACGAGGAAGGCGCCCCACCCAGCGAGCCCAGCGCATGAGCGTCGAGAACATCATCTTGGCCCTCATTGCCTTGGTGGTGCTGGGCATTGTGGTGATGCTGCTTTACCTGCTTGACCGGGTTGACACCCTAGAAAAGCGCCAAACCCCGGACGCCACCGCCGAACTGCACCGCGCGTTGCTCGCTGGCAGCTTTGGCACCCTAAGTGGGCGCAAACTGTGGGACGCCGCCTGCGGCACCGGCACCAATCCCTTGCCTCCCGATGCCTTGACCGCGCTGCGCGAAAACTTACGCCCGGTGTGGGTCAAGCACGTGCAAGAGGTGTTTAACCAAGGCGCCGAGGACGCCCGCAACAACCGCAACCAGCCGCCCAAACCCGACCGCTCCATTGCCACGCTGCGGGCCAAGGTCGAAAGCCACCTGCCCCCGCCACAAGTCTCGGCGCTTTACCGCTGCGGCCAAGAATACGCCGCCGCCACCCCCGACACACTACCCCGCCTGCGGCAAAGCCTAGAACAAATCGGCAGTGCCATTCAAGGCAAAACCCAAGTGGTGCTGGCCGAACCCTTTGCCAGCCTGGTACTTAGCCCCACCGAGCTCGAGGCCGCCCCAGCCCTGGCCGCCCCGGCCGAAGGCGTCAGCGACGACGCCACACCCCAAGCCCAGGCGCAACCCAGCGCCGAGTCCCCCATCCCACCGCCGGCGGCCTAAAGTCCGGGGCGGGCCTGCCGATTCCTAAAGCATCGGCAACTTCATTCATGCATCCATCATGAGAGCCTCCCTAAAAGCCCTAGAGAGTTACGGCGCGGTCAAAATCGAGTCCGTCGTCAACGACGCCAACGGCGTGCAGCTGATTCAAATGCTGTTCGACGGCCTGCTCGAGAGCCTCTCGGTAGCCAAAGGCCACCTGATGCACAAGGACAAGATCGAAAAATCCAAGGCCCTTACCCGCGCTGGGCGCATTGTGATCGGCCTGCAAGGCGCGCTTGACCTTGAGCGCGGCGGCGAACTCGCCCGAAACCTGTTTGAGTTGTATTCTTACGTCACACGCCGCGTGCTACACGCCAACCTGCACAACGACGTGGAGGCCATAGACGAAGTGCACGGCCTGATGAGCGAGATTCGCAGCGCCTGGCAAACCATGCCCGCATTGGTTCCGCCCAACCGCGCCGACCAAACCCGCGGCGCGATCAACTAAATCAACGCATCCGCTGCGGGCAAGCCGGCACGCTGCGCCAACCAGCGCAACACCCGGCGCTGGGCGTGTGACTTAATCGCGGCCGAGTAAAACGCGCTGTCTCCGCCGTCTTCAATTTGCTCGATTTGCTTGGGCGACAAGCAACAACGCAGCGCCACCTCGCGCCGCGTCAGCCCCAAGGCCTCGCGCTGCCGCCGCAGGCCCAAACCTGAATGCTCGGCCACGGCTACGCCCGCTATCGGCGGCGCACCCAACCCGTCCTCGGCCGTGAACGCCACACCCGCCAAGGCGCCGCTCGCTTAGCTCTTACCCAGCAACAGCTCGCCGCGAATCGAGGCGCCCCGCTGCACGGTAAGGGTTTGGTAGGTGATGTTGCCGTCCACGCTGGCCGAGGCCGCCACCAGCAACTCGGCACACACGGCGGTGCCGGCAAAGCGGCCCTTAATGGTCAGGGTGGTGCACGCCACGGTGCCCTCAAACTCACCCGAATTGCCCACGGTCAACTCGTCTACCTTAACCTGCCCGCTCACGCTGCCCTGCACATGCAAGGCGCCGCGGGCGTTGATTTCGCCGCGAAAACTAAAGCCCTCGCTCACCACCGAGGGCCGCGGCCCCGAGTCCAGCAAGCTCTCGCCGCGCGTGCTGCCACGCCCGGCGCCGCTGTCCGCACCGCCTAGTATGCGCGGTGCGTCGTCCATTTCGTCGGTGTTGTCGTTAGTCGATTTTGACTTGTTGAACATGTTGCGCCATCCTTAAAACTCGTTCCGGATCCACCGGCTTACCTGCAATAAAAATTTCCAAATGTAGGTGCTTGCCCGTTGACATACCGGTTGAACCCAGCAAACCCAGCGGCGTTTGCACGCCAACCCTGTCGCCCCGCGCCACCGATATGCGGCGCAAATGCGCGTACCGTGAAACCACGCCGCTGTCATGCGTCACCGTTACCATTAACCCATACTGCGGGTGCTTACCCACGGCGCTCACCACCCCTGCGCGGACCGCAAACACCCGGTCGTCCGGCGCGTCGCTCACCCAATCGGTGCCAGCATGCATTTGCACACGGCGCGTAATCGGGTGCTCTCGCATGCCAAAGTCCGACGTCACCCGCGCCTGACGCAGCGGGTAATGCATGGGCAGCGCCCGCAACACCTGGCGTAACTCCCCATTGCGCACCATGCTTTGCAGCAACGCCGGGGGCAACTTGTCGCGTAGCCACGCATCGTGCGGGCCCACCGCGCCGCCCCGAGGGGTGCCGGCCACAATCGCCTCGCGCATACGCTGGTCAATACCCAAGCGGCGCAACTGTGCGTCCATGGTCGCGTTATCTGCCGCCAGCTGCGTCGACGTCGACTGAATCAACGTTTGAATCAGCCAGTCGCGCTCTTGAATGCGCGCCGTCAAGTCCAACACCAACTGCGTGTTCACACCCTCGGTGGTGGTAACCGGCACCTCGGGCAAGGCCTGGGCCAACGCCTGCTGAATTTGTACGTGTGCCTCGGCCAACGCCTCGCGCTCTTGCACCACCTGCCAGCTGTGCCAGCCCGAAATCACCAGCGACACCACGCCCACACCGGTCAAAACCAATGCCCCGCGCACCACCACCCGCTGCCACACCGCCGACAAGCGGTAGTAACTCAGCTCGCCGTCCTGCTCCCAAATCACCTTGGCGTCTTGGTAGCCATGGCGCCATGCCCTAGGCACCAGCCGCAGCGCATGCCATGCCGCGTGCAGCAAAATAAACGCCTTGGAACGCACGGCCATGCTGGGCAAACGTACCAAACTTAGGCCGCGCCGCCCGGGTTGGCGCCGTCGGCGTCGCCCGGTGCCTCGGGGGCGGCCACGGCACCCGATGCTGGTGCCGACGAGCCGGGTGCCCCGGTCATGCCCTGGTTCAACGCGCCCTCAATTTGGCCGCCCTTTTCAATCTCAATCTCTTTGTACTGCACCTTGCCCGAGACCCGCCCGGTGGCGCGAATAATCAGGCTTTGCTCGCTGATGGTGGTGTTGTTGAGCACGCCACGCACATCAATAATTTGCGCCGACACCCGCCCGGTCACCCGCCCCGTGGGGCCAACCAGCACCTCTTGCGCGGTTACGTCGCCCTCAATCACGCCATTAATGACGGCCTTGGCGGGTACCGAAAAGGTACCCTTCACCACCACCCCGTCGCCAATCACGACGCTTTCATGCGATTCGTTCGGTCCAGCCATGCAAACTCCTGATGATCGTGTGTTGGATTAATTGGTACCAATCCGCTAACCGACAGCATCGGTTATCTGACACTTATTACATTTGGCAGGCGCGATGCTAGCAGACAACAAATGGTTTGCAAACAATAAGTTAGCGCATTGTGCTTAGTAGATTCCTGTGTTAGATGCTTTTTCTCATGCCGTCAAAAGCGTTGGTTTTGCGCATTTAAACGTACTAAAGTATTTAATTTTTACCAATCTAGGATTAAATCTTTTTAAGGTATATGTATTGGTACTACATCAATGAGTCACCCCCACCCCCCCATCCCATCGGGCCAACCTAGCCGCAAAAGCCCAAGGCACGAGCCCTGGCGTTGTGTTTTTGCAAATGTTGGTAGGCCACAGCCGCCAAAGGCTACGACCTTTGGCCTAGCCAGGCCACCGGCAGCACCAACGTCCAAGCGGTTACAACAATGGCGTCAAGCGCGCCGCGGCGGCCCGCAACGCCGGCAACTGGGCCATGGCCTGCGCCCGCGGCAAGCGCGTGGCCCAGCGCGTTGCTGGCAGCAACCCACAAGACCCCGTCTTTCATCTGCCCATCTACCGCGCCCCGCTTGAGTTTCCCAACCTGTTTAACCTGGTGCGCGCCGAAGCCTTTGCGCCCTCTGCCGACTGGGCCAGCGCTTCTTGTACAAGTGGTGCGCCATGCAAGACGAGCGGCCCTAACCCACACTTAGCCCACACTCAGCCCACACTCAACCAATAAAAAAAAGGGGGCAAGGTGCCCCCCCGCTCCAATCGGGCAGCCTACCGGCTTACCACCTGCCTACCCTCAAGGTCGGCCATGCGGTGCAGCAAATCGGCCAGTATGGCCTTGGTTTCAGTAGCCTCGGCCTTGGCTTGCGCGGCCTCGCTCTTGGCCTGCATGGTTTGCGTCTCTTGCGCGCGCAGCCGGTCTTGCATGGCGTTGACGTCTTGCATGGCCACGGTTTGGCTGGCTACGTTGTAGCTGCTGCCGCCCCAGCTATAGCTGATGCCTGCGCCCATGGTGGGCTTGCCGTTGCTACCTGCTGCCGCCGCCACTTTGAAGGTGGTGTTGGCACTTAGGCGGTGCTGAAAGCCTAGGGCAATGGCGTTTTTGCCATTAAAGCCGCCTACGCCTGCGCTAAAGCCGCTGTCCGCACCCACGGGTAGGGCGGGCATGCTGGCCATGGCGGTAACGTTGGCGATACCTTGGGTGTTGCCATCGATGGCGCGGGTGTTGCTGTCAATGCGGCGGCCCAGTGCGGCGTCGGCTGCGGTACGTGCCGTGGTCTCTGCGTCCAGTTGGCCTTTGTTCACGGCGTCGTTGGCGTTTACGCCTGCGGCCACGCCACCAATGCGCACGTTGGTGACGTACTTGTACACGCCGCCTTCGTTGATGATGCCGGTAGCGCCTGCCGGTGCGTCGGCGGGTAGGCCGTTGCCGTTCGTGAAGGCGTCAAAGGCGGCTTGGGTGGTGATGTATTCGGCGTTGTTGTCGCCGCCTGCGCCGTACATGGTGGTTTGGTAGTTCACACCGCTTTGACCGGTGCCTGCTGCCACACCTTTGTCCTGGTCGCGCAAGGTTTGTATGGTGGTGCCTGTACCGCCGCGTAGGGTGGTTTCGCCTTTGGCGTCGTTGTCGGCGTCAAACACCACTTTGCCGTCGCCTCGGGTGATGGCCACCTCGGACTTGGACACGGTGACTTCCGATTGGTCGCCGGCTGGGTCATTGGCACCCGTCGCGTGCAGCGAGGCCACGGCTTCGGTGTCTGCCCTTTGGCCTCCATCGGCGCGCTTGCCCTTACGGTCGGCGCGGGTGCTTAAGTGGGCGTTGATGGCTTCCACGTCTGCGGTTAGGCCGGTTGCTTGGGCGGTTACGTTACCCTGCTCGTCTTTCACTGATGCCGTGCCAATGGCCGCCTTGTTGTCGGCCACACCTTGCTTGTTGATCGCCACTTGGCCCTTTTCTAGGTCGCTTACGGCTTTGGTGTTGGCGGCCGTTTCTTTAAACAGTCCAGTAGCTGCGTTGGTGCCATCAGCGGCTTTACCAACCACCGAGGCGTCGGCTTTGGCTTTCAGCAAGTTGTCGGCTGCGGTCTTGGTGTAGACCGTGCTGGCGTCGGCTTTTTTGTCCAGCAAGGTATCGGCTGCGGTCTTGGTGTACACCGTGGCCTTGGTGGTGGTGCCTGCCGCGTCTTTCAAGGTAACGGTGCCGTCGTTGTTTGCTGTCACCACGTTTCCGGCCTTGTTTGTGGCGTCTTGAGCTGCTGCGTCCTTGGCGTCGGACACGGCTTTGGCAACAGACCCCTCGCCCGGGCCGTTCAAGGTATTGACGGCGCCCTTGTTGTCGCTTACGGCTTTGGTGTTGGCGTTAATGTCCGTGTACACACCTGTGCCGTCAGCCTTCGTACCAATGGCTGTGTCCACCTTGCTCTGCGCTGCGTTGTCGGCTGCGGTCTTGGTGTAGACGTCTGCGCTGTTGGCTTTGTCAGCCAGCGCCGAGGCGTCGGCTTTGTCCGCCAGCAAGGTATCGGCTTGTCCTTTGGTGTACACCGTGGCGCTGGTGGTGCCGTCCTCAATGGTTGCGGTGCCGTCAGCGTTGTTTAGGACGATACCAGCGCCCTTGTCACCCTTCACACCTTGGATGCCCTGAATGCCTTGGTCACCTTTATCGCCTTTGGCACCAGTCGCACCCGTTGCGCCCGTTGCGCCAGTGTCGCCCTTGGCGCCTTTTAGGGTGCCACTGCTGACCATGTTGTCTATTTTGGCTTTGGTGTAGACCTGCGCGCTTTCGGTGCCGGTGGCGTCTTTGAGGGTCACGGTGCCAGTGGCGGCCTGTGTGGTGGCGTCTTTGTCTACCGTGACGATGCTGTTTACCTGCCCCACGGTGGCGGCGTCTTGGTTGCCCGTGCCGTTGGCCACGTTGGTAATGCGGCGCTTGGTGGTGCTGTTGCCCACCGATACGGTGTAGTTTTCGTTGGTGCTGCTTTGGTAGCCCAAGGCCACACTGCCGACGCCGCTGGCTGTGGCGTAGTTGCCTAGGGCCGTGCTGTAGTTGGTGTTGGCGGTGGCTTCTTGGCCCAAGGCAACGGTGTCTGTCCCCGAGGCCACGGGGTGGTTCGCCCCAATGGCGGTGCCGCGGTCGCCGGTGGCGTTGGCTTTGTAGCCCACGGCGGTGGAGGAGCCCTTGGTGGCGACGGCGCTATCGCCCAGGGCAGTGGCGTCTGCCCCAGTGGCTTGGGCGTTGTAGCCCAGGGCAGTGGCCCATTTGCCGTTGGCTTTGGCACTTAGGCCCACGGCGGTGGCGGCGGCGCCTGTGGCGCTGGCACCATCCCCTGCGGCGTAGCCCGCCCACGCATTCCCACCCGCCAAAAAAAAGGCCGCAGTGGCCGCTGCGGCAGCGGCTAGGGGTTTGGGGCGAAACGGCTTAGCAAGCCCTAGTGTGTGCGCAAGAACTGTGCCATGATTGAATATTTACGTTTGTTTTCACATGGCGATTCTACTATTTTTGTAATTTATTATGATACATATAAGATACATATGTGATAGCACGGCCCGCGCCCAACAAAAAACCCCCCACGGCGTTGGCCTGGGGGGTTTGATGGGTGAGGGCTTGGTTGCGCGGGCAGGATTTGAACCTACGACCTTTGGGTTATGAGCCCAACGAGCTACCAGACTGCTCCACCGCGCGCCATTTAGTTCTATTGTATCACGACTCGCTGGTGTCTTGCTGGGCCTCGGCGCCGGCGGTGGCTTGCACCTCGGGCCGGTCCACCAGTTCCACCAGGGCCATGGGGGCGTTGTCGCCCACACGAAAACCCATTTTAAGTATGCGCGTGTAACCACCCGGGCGGCTGGCGTAGCGTGGCCCCAGTTCGTTAAACAGTTTCACCACCACGTCGCGGTCGCGTAGGCGGTCAAAGGCCAGGCGGCGGTTGGCCACCGTGGCTTTTTTGGCCAGGGTAATCATGGGTTCCACCACGCGGCGCAACTCTTTGGCTTTGGGTACCGTGGTTTTAATCGCCTCGTGCGTCAGCAAGGCGTTCATCATGTTGCGCAGCATCGCCTGGCGGTGGGCGCTGGTGCGGTTAAGTTTTCGTAGGCCGTGGCCGTGTCGCATGGCAAGACTCCTTTTGTGTTGTTGCCACCAGCCGTATCAGGTACTGGTGGGTGCCAAAGCGTGGTTACGCGTTTTTCTCTAGCCCCGCAGGCGGCCAGTTGTCCAGCCTCATGCCAAGGCTTAAACCGCGCGACTGCAAAACCTCTTTGATTTCGTTTAGCGACTTGCGTCCCAAGTTAGGCGTTTTGAGCAGTTCGTTTTCGGTGCGCTGAATCAAGTCGCCAATAAAGTAAATGTTCTCTGCTTTAAGGCAATTGGCCGAGCGCACGGTAAGCTCAAGCTCGTCCACCGGACGCAGCAAGATCGGGTCAAACGGCTCACCCGCGCCTCCGGCACCGCTGGGCGCGGCGGCGGCGCCGATTTCCGCGCCCCCTTCAAGCTGGGCAAAGGCGCTAAGCTGCTCCATTAAGATGCGCGCCGACGCACGCACCGCCTCTTCGGGGCCAATGGCGCCGTTGGTTTCAATCTCGAGCACCAGTTTGTCCAGGTCGGTGCGCTGCTCCACGCGGGCGCTCTCTACCGTGTAGCTTACGCGGCGCACGGGCGAGAACGACGCGTCCAACACAATGCGGCCAATCGAGCGCATGTGGTCGTCGTCGCGGCGCACGTTGCCTGGCACATAGCCGCGGCCTTTTTCTACCTTAATCTGCATGTCCAGCTTGCCGCCAGCACCCAGCGTGGCAATTACGTGCTCGGGGTTAATAATTTCCACATCGTGCGGCGTTTGAATGTCGCCGGCCCGCACCACCCCTTCGGTGTCTTTGCGTAGGCTAAGCGTAATCTCGTCGCGGTTGTGCAGCTTAAACACCACCCCTTTAAGGTTAAGCAGCACGTTGACCACGTCTTCTTGCACGCCGTCGAGTGTGGAGTACTCGTGCAGCACACCGGCAATGGTGACCTCGGTGGGCGCATGCCCCACCATGGACGAGAGCAACACCCGGCGCAGCGCGTTGCCCAGGGTGTGGCCGTAGCCACGCTCAAAGGGCTCCAGCGTAACCTTGGCGCGGCAGGCGTCTAGGCTTTCAACTTGAATGGATTTTGGCTTTAACAATGAACTGAGCATGAAACTTCCCTCAATACCCTCGGCTCGTTACACCGATAAGGCTGACGAAGCAAACCCGAACGACGCCGCAGAGCCGCCGGGAACCGTTGCGTTTTTAGCGCGAATACAATTCAACAATCAACGACTCGTTGATGTCGCCACCAAACTCGTCGCGGTCTGGGGTTTTCTTAAACACCCCCTCCACTTTGTCAGCACTTACCTCAACCCACGAGGGCAGGCCGTGCTGCGTGGCCAGTTGCAACGCGTCTTGCACACGGGCTTGCTTTTTTGACTTGTCGCGCACGGCCACCACGTCGCCGGTTTTTACCATGTACGACGGAATGTTGACCGAGGCGCCGTTCACGGTAATGCCACGGTGCGAGACCAGCTGGCGTGCCTCGGCACGCGTAGAGGCAAAACCCATGCGGTACACCACGTTGTCTAAGCGCGACTCAAGCAGGCTGAGCAGGTTTTCACCGGTGTTGCCACGGCGGCGGTCGGCCTCCGCAAAGTAGCGCCTAAACTGGCGCTCAAGCACGCCGTACATGCGTTTGACTTTTTGCTTTTCGCGCAGTTGCTTGCCGTAGTCTGAGGTGCGCGCGCCCGAGGTGCGGCCATGCTGTCCGGGCTTGGATTCAAATTTGGCCTTGTCGCTAATCGGGCGGCGTGCGCTCTTGAGCATTAAGTCGGTGCCCTCGCGACGCGAGAGCTTGGCCTTGGGTCCTAAATAACGTGCCACGTGTCTTCCTTCTTCAATGTCTGCTGCAACCGTTTGTTGCAGGAGCCGGCGTTGACAAGTCAACCCGGCGGTGGGCTTATGTCAGGCGCCCATCAAAGGCGCCTGGCGGGTGGATAAGGCCGGCGCCTTAAATGCGACGACGCTTGGGAGGCCGGCAGCCGTTGTGCGGCACCGGGGTGACATCGGAGATTTGCGTGATGCGAATGCCCAATGCCGCCAACGCCCGAACCGAGGACTCACGCCCTGGCCCTGGGCCTTTGATTTCAACCTCAAGGTTTTTAATGCCTTGCTCAATGGCCGCACGCCCGGCTACCTCAGAGGCAACCTGCGCGGCAAAGGGGGTGGACTTGCGTGAGCCCTTAAACCCCTGGCCACCCGACGATGCCCATGACAAGGCGTTGCCCTGGCGGTCGGTGATGGTGATGATGGTGTTGTTAAACGACGCATGCACGTGTGCCACGCCATCGGCAATGTTCTTGCGAACCTTTTTGCGCGCCCGTGCGCCGGAGTTTGCGGTTTTGGCCATGCAGTTCTCTCTGATGAATTACTTTTTAAGTGCTTGGGCCGCACGGCGCGGGCCTTTGCGCGTGCGTGCATTGGTTTGCGTGCGTTGACCACGCACCGGCAAACCGCGACGGTGGCGAAAACCACGGTACGAGCCAATGTCCATCAAGCGCTTGATGTTCATGGTTACTTCGCGGCGCAGATCACCTTCAATAATGTGCCGCCCCACGGCCTCACGCAGTTTTTCAATTTCTGCGTCCGACAGGTCTTTAATTTTTTTCTCGTACGCAATGCCGCACGCTTCGCAAATTTTGCGCGCGCGTGAGCGACCAATGCCAAAGATGGACGTGAGACCGATCTCTGAATGTTTATGCGGTGGGATGTTGATACCAGCAATCCGTGCCATGACGTTCCTTTGAATGCTTGGGGTTTAACCTTGGCGCTGCTTGTGGCGCGGGTCGGTGCAAATAATGCGAACCACGCCATGGCGGCGAATCAACTTGCAATTGCGGCACATTTTTTTTACCGAGGCCGACACTTTCATTGGGTACTCCTTGCAAATTCCAACCGCGCCTACTTGGCGCGAAATACGATACGAGCGCGACTGAGGTCGTAGGGCGTAAGCTCCACCGTTACCTTGTCGCCCGGCAAAATGCGGATGTAGTGCATACGCATCTTGCCCGAGATGTGTCCCAGTACCACGTGGCC
Source organism: Burkholderiaceae bacterium (assembly GCA_023262365.1). Lineage (GTDB taxonomy): Bacteria > Pseudomonadota > Gammaproteobacteria > Burkholderiales > Burkholderiaceae_C > RS62. The sequence goes on along the minus strand of JALRBF010000216.1, from coordinate 327 downwards.
GTTTTCCAGCTTCACGCGAAACGTGGCGTTGGGCAGGTTTTCTACCACTTCGCCTTGCATTTGAATAACATCGTCTTTGGCCATGTACTACCGCGCTGGCGCCCCCTTAAAGTTGGCTTTTTTCAGCAACGATTCGTACTGTTGCGACATCATGTAGTTCTGCACCTGGGTCATGAAGTCCATGGTGACCACCACCAAAATCAGCAGTGAGGTGCCGCCAAAATAAAACGGCACGTTGTACTTCAAAATCAAAAACTCGGGCAGCAAACACACAAACGTGATGTACACCGCACCCACCAGCGTGAGGCGCATCAGCACCTTGTCGAT
>JALRBF010000179.1 GCA_023262365.1 Burkholderiaceae bacterium | reverse complement strand
TGGGCGAAAACCCGGCCATGAGCGACCCCGACCTACACCACGCCCGCGCCGGCTTGGCCAGCTTGCAGCACCTGGTGGTGCAAGATTTGTTTTTAACCGAAACCGCCTGGCTTGCCGACGTGGTGCTGCCCGCCAGCGCGTGGCCAGAAAAAATCGGCACGGTTACCAACACCGACCGCTTGGTGCAACTGGGCAGCCAAGCCGTGTTGCCCCCCGGCCAGGCCCGCGCCGACTTGTGGATACTGCAACAAATTGCCCAGCGTTTGGGCCTGCCCAACGGCCAACCCGTGCCGTGGATTGATAACCCACCCGAGGCCGACTACCACGGCGTGGCCACCATTTACGAGGAAATGCGCCAAGCCATGGCAGCTTCGCACGGTGGCATCAGCTGGGCCCACCTGCAGCAACACGGCGGCGCCACGTACCCGTGGCCGGCTGGGGCCAGCCAAGGCGAGCCGGTGGTGTTTACCCAAAGCTTTCCTACCGCCAACGGCCGCGCCCAACTCGTGCCCACCCAGTGGCGCGCCCCGGCCGAGGTGCCCGATGCCGACTATCCCTTGGTGCTCATTACCGGCCGCCAGCTTGAGCACTGGCACACCGGCAGCATGACGCGCCGTGCCCGCGTGCTCGACGCCCTGGAGCCCGAGGCCACCGCCAGCGTCAACGCCAACACCCTACAGGCTCACGGCCTGCAACCGGGCGACTGGCTGCAGCTCACCACCCGCCGCGGCAGCGTGCAACTGCGCGCCCGGCTCGACCCCGGCACCCCAGACGGCGCCGTGTTTGTGCCCTTTGCCTACGCCGAAGCCGCCGCCAACCTACTCACCCATGCCGCGCTGGACCCGTTTGGCAAAATTCCCGAATTCAAGTACTGCGCCGTGCGCCTAAGCGCCGTGCAGCGCCAGCCGCAACCCGCCAACGCCTAGCCCAGCGCCTTGCCCTTAAAGGTGCAGTAGGTTTGCACCGCGCACGCCTTGCACTGCGGCGCGCGAGCCTTGCACACGTAGCGCCCATGCAAAATCAGCCAATGGTGCGCGTCCACCGCATACGCTGGGGGCACCCGCTTAAGCAGCGCCCGCTCCACGGCCAGCGGCGTTTTGCCCGGGGCCAGCCCAGTGCGGTTGCCTACCCGAAAAATATGGGTATCCACCGCCATGGTGGGTTCGCCAAAGGCCACGTTAAGCACCACATTGGCGGTTTTGCGCCCCACGCCGGGCAACGCCTCAAGCGCCTGGCGCGAGCGCGGCACCTGCCCGCCGTGCTGCTGCAGCAGCAACGTACAGGTTTGCAGCACATGCTTGGCCTTGGTTTTGTACAGCCCAATGCTTTGAATGCACGCCTCAAGCCCCGCCCGCCCCAGTGCCAACATCGCCTGCGGCGTGTGCGCCAGCACAAACAAGCGCCGCGTGGCTTTGTTGACACTCACGTCTGTGGCTTGGGCCGAGAGCATCACGGCCACCAACAATTCAAACACACTCGTATACTCAAGTTCGGTGTTGGGCTGCGGATTCACCGCCTTCAAGGTGGCAAAAAACGGCTCAATGTGATCTTTTTTCATTCCTGCATTGTGCGCCAAACCCACCGTGACCCTACCCTTTGCCCAACGACTGCAACACGTCGAAACCTCTGCCATTCGCGCGCTTTTTAAGCTGCTTGGCCAGCCCGGCATCATCAGCTTTGCCGGGGGCTTTCCCGACGCCAACCTGTGCGACCGCCAAGGCCTGCAAGCCGCCGCCCAAGTGGCCTACGAGCAACACGCCGCCGCCGCGCTGGCCTACGGTGCCACCGAGGGCTATGCGCCACTGCGCGAGGCCTTGGCGCAGCACATGCAAAGTCAATCGGCCACGGTGCAGCCCGATGACGTACTGGTTACCACCGGCAGCCAGCAAGCCCTTGACCTGATTGGCAAAACCCTTATCGACCCGGGCGACAAGGTGATTGTGGAGGCGCCCACCTTTTTGGCCACCATTCAATGCTTTCGCCTGTACGGTGCGCAGCTCATTGGCGCACCCACCGATGACCAAGGCGTGGACGTGACCGCGTTAGAGCAGCTGGTGGCGCAACACCGGCCCAAACTCATTTACCTCATTCCTACCTTTGGCAACCCCACCGGCGCCACACTCAGCCTTGAGCGGCGCATGGCCGTGTTGCAGCTGGCCGCGCGCACCGGCACCGTGGTGGTAGAAGATGACCCCTACGGCGAGCTGTACTTTGACGCCCCCCCACCACCGAGCTTGCTCGCGCTCAGCGCCCAAGTGCCCGGTAGCCGCGAATGGCTGGTGCACTGCGGCAGTTTGTCCAAAACCCTATCGGCTGGCCTGCGCCTGGGCTGGATGGTTGCCCCCCCCGCGCTGCGCGCGCAGGCCGTGATGTGCAAACAATTTAGCGACGCCAACACCAGCACCCTGGCCCAAGCCACGGCCGCGGCGTATTTGGCCAGCGGCGCCTTGCCCCAAGCACTAAGCCACGTGCGCGCTGCTTACCGCGAACGCGCCCACGCCATGCTGCACGGCCTGCAACAGCACCTCGGCCCACACGTAACCTACAACCAGCCCCAAGGAGGCCTGTTTGTATGGGCCCGGTTCACCGCCCCTGGGGCCAACAGCACGCTTTTGTCGCAGCGGGCCGCCGAACAAGGCGTGGCCTTTGTGCCCGGCGCGCCGTTTTTTGCCACCCAGCCCGACACCGCCGCCTTTCGCTTATCGTTTGCCACCGTGCCACCCAAACAAATCGATGAGGGCTTGCAGCGTTTGGCGCGTGTTATTGAAACCGAAAATCCAAAAAAGTAGTACAAAAAATCTTTGATTACTTGAAAAATCTGAAAATAACAAAAAATATTCGCACTTTTGTAATACTTATAATTTGATTACACCAAGTCGATTGATTAGAATAACGCTAAGTTATTCATCAAAAGGCTTGGTGTAATTCTATGAAACTATCAAAAACTTTCATTCTTTCCCCTGTTGTTTCGTTGCGCCGTACGGCTCGCCACGCTTCGTATGTGTCAGCGCTCCTCGTTTTGCTTGTGGCTGGTGCGGTGGCACCTGCGCACGCGGTTAGCACTTTGGTCACCGATCCAAGCGGGGTGTTGCACTACACCTCCGACACGGACGTGAACCATATTGATCTCTCAGTTGATGGCGGGGCAACGCGGCGGTACATCCCTGGGGGATCGGTTTCTAACCGCTTGGGAACAGACGGGAAAACCACGTACACGATTGAACTTGACCCATCGCAGCGGTTAACACCGGGCCAACACACCATTAAACTCACCCTAACCGATCACGCGGGCGACACCTCAGATGTTTACACGCACGAAGTTCGTTATGTGCAGCCAGTGGACGCGGATTATGTTGACGCCAAGTTGGCGACCATGCAACAACCGTTGTCGTCGGCTGGTGCCGCCGCGATTGAAGCGAATCGCAGAGGCATTCAATCCAATACCCAAGGCATTGCCAACACCGCCGCCATTGCGGGCATGGCCCCCTTGCCCGCTGGCGCAGCAAACGGCTTTACTGCCGGCATCAGCCGCTTCAACGGCAAGCAAGGATTGGCCGCAGGCTTTCAGCACCAACTAAACGCCAACACCTTGCTCAAAGCTGCCGTGGGCACCGGCACCAGTGGCCAACCCGTAACCACCGTGGGCGTGAGCTACACCTGGGGCGGCAGCGAGCACGCGGCGTTGGCCGCCACGCCGGGCGACAACCGCGACATCACGGCGCTACTGAGCCAGGTGCGTACCCTTAAAACCGAGCGAGCCCAGCAAGACGCGGTGATCGCCAACCTGCAAAGCAAAAGCACGGCGCAAGAGGCGCGGCTTAAGCGGTTGGAGTCGATGCTGGCGCAAATATCGCAGGCCTACCCCAGCTTGGCGCAGCGGTAAGCGCCAACCCACCCCGTCAGGGGTGGGCTTTGTTGCAGCCCGATTTAGCCCAGGTGCTGCTTAAAAAACGCCAGCGTGCGCTCGCTGGCCTGTTTGGCGGCAGTGGCGTCGTAGCTGCCGCGCGCATCGCAGTTAAAGCCGTGGTCGGCTTGGTAAATATGCACCTCCACCTCGGGGTGCTGGTGCGCAAAGGCGTGTACACCGTCCAGTGGAATGTGCGCATCGTGCGCACCAAAGTGCGCCATGGTGGGGCAGCGCGGTTGACGGCTGGGCTCGTTGCCTGCGGTCATGCCGCCGCCGTAGTAGGCCGCCGCAGCGGCCACGCCCTTCACTTCGGCCGCGCTACGCCACACCAGCAGGCCACCCCAGCAATACCCGACCACCCCCACTTTGCCGCCACTTTGACTGGCGGCGTAATTCACGGCGGCTTGAACGTCGGCCAACACGCCAGGGGCGGGTAGGGCCTCGGCCTCGGCCTTGAGGCGGCGGCCTTCGTCCATGTCGGGGCCGGTGTAGCCCAGCGACACACCGGTTTGCACCCGGTCAAACATGGCTGGCGCCACGGCCAGGTAGCCCGCGCTGGCGTAGCGGTCGGCCACCGACTGGATGTGGCTGTTGACGCCAAAAATTTCTTGTAGCACCACCACGGCGCCTTTGGGGTTTTCTATGGGACGGGCGACGTAAGCCGAAAAGGCATGACCATCGGCCGCGTCAAGGGTGATGGGGTCAATCATGGATGTTCCTCTCTGAAATGGTGGTTTAGACTTTGGCCACCGTGTGTTCGGCGGACGCCCACGAGCAGGATACCGCAAACCGCTGGGTGTGATGTAGCTCAAATCCAAACAAGAGAAGGAACCTATTCCATGAAAATTGATGGAGCCTGCCATTGCGGCAAGGTGTCGTTTACGGCGTTGATTGACCCGGGTAAGGTGATGGTGTGCCACTGCAACGACTGCCAGGTGCTCTCGGGTTCGCCCATGCGTGCCGTGGTGCCCGTGATGCTTGAGGACATTGATTTACGCGGTGAACCCAAGCGCTACATCAAAACCGCGCAAAGCGGCAACAAACGTGCCCAGGTGTTTTGTGGTGATTGCGGCACGCCGCTGTTTGCCACAGCAGCCGAAAACGCAACCAGCGTGATTTTGCGTTTGGGCTGCGTGCGACAGCGCGCGCAGCTCAGCCCCAAGCTGCACATTTGGCACGACGAGGCCTTGCCGTGGAATCAGGACACGCAGGGTGTGCCCACCTCACCGAATCAGTCGGGGTTTTTGGCGCCGGTGCCGGCGCCGCGCTAGTCTTCGACGCTGGCGCTCCAGCGGTCGCCCCAGGTTTTTTGCATGGCGCGCCGGTCGCGCTTGGTGGGGCGCCCGCCGCTGATGGCATGCGCGGGTTCGGGGCTTAGGCGGCGTTGCTCGCGTGCCATGGTACGCTGCGCTTGGCTTGCCGGGGTCTCGGCGTACAGCTGCTGGGCCACCGGGGCCGGGCCGCGTTGGGCCGATAGGCCCAGCACCTGCACGGTCATGGTGTCGTGCCCGCGGGTTATACGCACCTGGTTGCCCACGCGCAGTTCACGCGACGGTTTGCACGGTGCGTCGTCTACCCACACGCGGTGCTGGCCAATGGCGTCGCTGGCGAGCATGCGCGTTTTGTAAAACCGCGCAGCCCATAGCCATTTGTCTAGGCGCATGCTCTGCATGGTGGCCTAGCCCTGAGACGGTGGGCCTTTGTGTTCGGGTATTTCGCGCACCTCGGCATCCACAACATCACCCGGTGGGGCGCGGCCTGGGCTGCGGCCCGCACCGTAGCGGGTGGCGCCTTGCCACACCCCTTGGCGGGCCTGGTGCATGCGTTGCCACACCACCCGCACGGGGTGTGGGCGGCCGGTGATCAATGACCACACCAAACTGGCCACCAGCGCCAGTGTGGCCACCGCCACCAAGCCAACAATTAACACCAGCGCCGCGGCCACCAGCACCAAGCGTATCAACCATCCAAACAATGCCGTCACGAAGTTCATGCCCCAAGTATCGCAAATCAGTCGTCGCCGGCCTCGGCTTTGAGCTTTTCTACGTTGGCCATGGCGTGTAGCCAATCGTCTTCGGCTTGTTGTTGCTCGTCGGCTAAGGCTTTAAGGCGTTTGTGGTGGGCCACCAAGGTGTCGGTGGGTAGGGGTTGCAGCAGGGCCTGTTCAATGTGCGCGCGCTCGCTGGCCAGGGCGTCGAGCTTGGTTTGGGCTTGGTTGGCTTGTTGTTCAAAGGGTTTGGTGGCGCGTGCCAGTTGGGCGCGTCGCGCGGCTTTTTCGCGGCGTTGGTCGGCTTTTTTTGCAGTGGTATCGCCGGGGGCGGCTTGTGCTGCGCTGGGCTGGGCCGGTGTGGCCGTCGGCGCCGCGGTGGGGGCTTTGGCCTGCTGCAGCACCAGGGTTTGGTAGTCTTCTAAGTCGCCCTCAAAAACGCTGACGCGGTGTTGCTGCACCAGCCAAAACGCGTCGCATACGCTGCGCAGCAAGGCGCGGTCGTGGCTGACCAACACCACGGTGCCCTCAAAGCCTTGCAACGCGTCAAGTAGGGCTTGGCGCATCGCCATGTCCAGGTGGTTGGT
>JALRBF010000105.1 GCA_023262365.1 Burkholderiaceae bacterium | reverse complement strand
CACCGAGGCATAAAACTTAAGCGCGTTGCCCCCGGTGGTGGTTTCGGGCGAGCCAAACATGACGCCAATTTTCATGCGGATTTGATTGATAAAAATCACCGTGCAGTTGGCTTTTTTGATGGTGGCGGTGAGCTTGCGCAGCGCCTGGCTCATCAGCCGCGCCTGCAAGCCCGGCAGCGAGTCGCCCATGTCGCCTTCGAGTTCGGCCTTGGGCGTGAGCGCGGCCACCGAGTCGACCACGATCAGGTCAATCGCACCCGAGCGCACCAGGCTGTCCACCACCTCCAGCGCTTGTTCGCCGGTGTCGGGCTGCGAAATCAGCATGTCTTCCAAACGCACGCCCAGGTTTTGCGCGTACTGGGTGTCGAGCGCGTGTTCGGCGTCAACAAACGCGCACACCCCGCCTTGCTTTTGCATCTCGGCCACCACTTGCAGGGTAAGGGTGGTTTTGCCTGACGACTCGGGGCCGTAAATTTCAATCACCCGGCCGCGCGGCAAGCCGCCCACGCCCAGCGCAATGTCAAGGCCAAGCGAGCCGGTGGAGACGGTTTGAATGTTCTCAATCGGTTCACCCGCGCCCAAGCGCATGATGGTGCCCTTACCAAACTGCTTTTCAATTTGCGACAAAGCCGCCTGCAAGGCCTTGGCTTTTTCGGTGTTCACGCCTTTTACAGGTGCGTCCATCAGAAGTCCTCCTACGTTGGGGCCTAGCGGCCAATCTGTACATCCATACAGCATGGATGCTTGTCCAGAATTCTATACGTGATACTTTTAAAAATCCGGTTTTTTTGGTCATCTTGGTTTACCATTTACCGCATGGCGTATTTGTCGTTACCGCGCACGGTTCACCCGGGGGCCACCGCGCTGGGCGCCGACCGCTGGCGTTTGACCCACTTGGGCCGCCTCATGGGGCATGCGCTGAGGCGGTTTGACGCGCGCGTGCTCGAGTTAATGGCACGCGACCCTCAGGTGCCGCTGGCCCTATCTAACCTGGCGGCGCGGGCACAGGTGGGTGCGGCGCATGTGCACATCACGCGTCACCTGCCGCTGTGCGGCGCCCGCCTTAACGAGCTGGCGCACGCCGCGGGCATGACCAAGCAAGCCATGGGCAAACTGGTGGACCAATGCCTGGCCTGGGGTTTGGTGCAACGTCTGCCCGACCCGCATGACGCCCGCGCCCGCCGCATCGTGTTTACCGAGGTCGGGTTGGCCTGGCTGGGCGGCTTTGAGCGTGCGGTGCGGCTGGCCGAGGCCGAGTTTCGTGAGCTGGTGGGCCAGGACATGGCCACCGTGGTGGCCTTGGGTCTGGAGGCTTACGGCAGTGAGGCCACATAATTGACCGGAGCCGTTCACTTGGTTACAAGGGGTTAACCATGCGCATTTTGATTGCCGAAGACGACACCGTACTGGCCGATGGCCTGCTGCGCAGCCTGCGCGCCAGCGGTGCGGTGGCCGACCACGTGGCCTCGGGCAGCGAGGCCGATGCGGCGTTGCTCACCGGCGAGTCGTTTGACTTGCTGATTCTTGACCTGGGTCTGCCCCGCATGCACGGGCTGGAGGTGCTCAAGCGGCTGCGCGCACGTGGCTCGAGCTTACCGGTACTCATTCTGACCGCGGCCGACGGCGTGGACGACCGCGTCAAGGGGCTTGACTTGGGCGCCGACGACTACATGGCCAAACCGTTTTCGTTGGCCGAGCTCGAAGCCAGGGTGCGCGCCTTGGCGCGACGCGGCATGGGCAGCGCCAGCAGCGTGATTCGCCACGGCCCGCTCACCTACGACCAAAGTGGCCGCGTGGCCAGCTTGAACGGCAAGATGATTGAGCTCTCGGCGCGCGAGCTGGGCTTGCTTGAGGTGTTGCTGCAGCGCGTGGGCCGATTGGTTAGCAAAGACCAGCTGGTTGAGCGCCTGTGTGAGTGGGGCGAAGAGGTGAGCAACAACGCCATTGAGGTCTACATTCACCGCCTGCGAAAAAAGATCGAACAAGGTCCGGTTCGCATCGCAACCGTGCGTGGCTTGGGCTACTGTCTTGAAAAAATCGTCGAATAGCGCCGCCGTGGTGGGTGAGGCCGGGCGCGGCTTGTTTCAGCGCGAGCAGCGCAGCCTGTTTGGTGAAATTCTTGACTGGATGCTCACCCCGCTGCTGCTGCTGTGGCCGCTGTCGTTGGCGCTGACGTGGTGGGTGGCGCAAAACATTGCCAGCAAGCCCTTTGACCGCAACCTGATTTTTCAGCTCGAGACCATGGCCCAACAGGTGCAGCGCTCGGGGCCCGGCGACGCCGAACGGTGGTCTGACGTGCTCGACAGCCAACTGCGCGGGGACGAGGGCGATTTGATGTTTTACCAAATGATGCACGCCGACGGCCGCATTGCCCTAGGCGACGCCGATTTGCCGCTGCCCGGTGGCAACGCCCCACCCAACGTGGGGCAGGCGTTGATTCGCGACGGTGTGATGCGCGGCCAAAGCGTGCGCGTGGCCTATATGTGGGTGCAGCAGCCCGCGGCCGCGTCTGGCACGCTGGCGTTGCTGCAGGTGGCCGAGACCACCAACAAGCGCGCCACGCTGGCCACCGAAATCATCAAAGGGGTGATGGTGCCGCAATTCGTCATCTTGCCCCTGGCCGTGCTGCTGGTGTGGCTGGCGCTGGTGCGCGGCATTCGCCCGCTCAACCATTTGGAGGCCCGCATCCGCGCGCGCCGCCCCTACGACCTCAGCCCACTGGACGACCAGCAAGTGCCACAAGAGGTGGCGCCCCTGGTCTCGTCCATCAACGATTTGCTGGCTAGGCTCAAAACCTCGTTGTCCTCGCAGCGGCGCTTTTTGGCCGATGCCGCGCATCAACTCAAAACCCCGCTGGCCGGGCTGCGCATGCAGGCCGACTTGGCGCAGCGACAAACCCAGCCGCAGGACTTGCAGGGTGCGCTGCAACACATTGCCCGCGCCAGCGTGCGCGCCACGCACACCGTCAATCAGCTGCTGGCCTTGGCCCGCGCCGAGACCACCGGACGCACCCAGGCCACCGAGCCCGTGGACTTGGCCACCCTGGTGATTGAAGCCGTACAAGACGGCGTCTCGCGCGCACTCAACAAGCGCATTGACATGGGCTACGAGGGCCCCGAGCGCCTGCCCCCCGAGTGCCTGCGCGAGGGCAACCCGGTGCTGCTGATGGAGCTGGTGCGCAACCTGCTCGATAACGCCTTGCAATACGTGCCCGAGGGCGGGCGCATCACCGCGCGGGTGTTGGCCGACCGCTTCAGCGGGGTGGTGGTGCTGCAAGTCGAAGACAACGGGCCAGGCATTGCCCCAGCCGAACGCGAGTTGGTGCTGCAGCCCTTTTACCGCGCCTTGGGCACCAACGTGGAGGGCTCGGGTCTGGGGCTTGCCATCGTGCAGCAAGTGGCCACGCAGCACGGCGGCGAGGTAGAAATGAGCGACGCCCACCCGCAGCGCGAGCAACCGGGCTTGCTGGTGAGCGTGCGCTTTGGTGCGCGCGGCCGCGGCACCGCGCCAGACGAATCAAGCCATTAAGTTCAGCTGCAAGCGCTCGCGCTGCACCACCTCGGCCACCGGGGCAAGCGCAGCAAAACGCTGCGCCAGTGCCCAAGTTTGGGTGAATTGGGGCGGGTCAATGCGCGCGATGCTGCCCCAGCGCAGCAACGTCAGGGCATAAGCGTCGAGTGCCCCGGGCTTGGCGCCGCCCAACCAGCCGTTGCCAGCTTGTTGCACCAAGGCTTCGAGTTCGCCCAAGCGCTGTTCGTACAAGCCGGTGTTAAAGCCGCGCAGTGCCTCTTGCGCTTGCGGGTCGTCGGTGTACTTGTGCGGCATAAACACATGGGTAAACGTGGGGTGCACGGTGTTGTTCATCCACACCAGCGTGCGCAGCGCCTGCGCCCTTGCCACACCCTC
>JALRBF010000087.1 GCA_023262365.1 Burkholderiaceae bacterium | reverse complement strand
CGAGTATTCGATGATGCGGCCCTCGCTGGGGCAATCCAGCGGTTTGCAAAGTTGGCAGTACCGCGCCATTGAGATGATGCTGGGCAACAAAAACGCCGCTCACCTTGCGCGCTACCGCGACCAGCCCGCCATTGACCACGTGTTGCGCAAGCGCCTGCAGGCGCGTTCGATTTACGATGAAGCCTTGCAGGTGGTACACAGCAGCGGCTTAGCCTTGCCCGCCGAGGTGCTGGCGCGCGATTGGACGGCGCCGCATGTGGCGCATGTCGCGGTTGAGCAGGCGTGGTTTGCGGTGTACAGCCAACCCAAAGCGCACTGGGATTTGTACCAATTGGCCGAGAAATTGGTGGACATTGAAGAGGCCTTTAGGCGGTGGCGGTTTCATCACGTCACAACGGTTGAGCGTATCATTGGGTTTAAGCAAGGCACGGGCGGCACCGCCGGAGTCAGCTACCTCAAGCGCATGCTCGATGTGGTGCTGTTTCCTGAGCTTTGGACCGTTCGCACGCGCTTGTAGTCACCCCACCAACCGTTAGTTGTATTGAAGCTCTCTTTTCCGGCGTCTTTACCGGTCAGTCAGCAGCGCCACGCCATCATGCAGGCCATGGCCAATCACCAAGTGGTGGTGGTGTGCGGCGAGACCGGCTCGGGCAAAACCACCCAGTTGCCCAAAATGGCGCTGGCCCTGGGGCGCGGGCGGCTTAACGGCGGCGGGCTAATTGGCCACACCCAGCCGCGGCGGCTTGCCGCCACCAGCGTGGCCAAGCGCTTGGCGCAAGAGCTTGAAACACCGCTGGGCGAGGTGGTGGGCTACCAAATTCGGTTTCAAGAGCGGGTAAGCCCGCAGGCGTCGGTTAAGCTCATGACCGATGGCATTTTGTTGGCACAAACGCAGCGCGACCCGTTGCTGCGCGCGTACGACACCATCATCATCGACGAGGCGCACGAGCGTAGCCTGAACATTGATTTTTTGTTGGGCTACATCAAGCACGTGTTGCCGCAGCGGCCCGATTTGAAGGTGGTGGTGACCTCGGCCACGATTGACGCCGAGCGCTTTGCCAACTACTTTGCTGGCTTGCGCGGGCCGGCGCCGGTGTTGCAGGTCTCGGGGCGGTTGTACCCGGTTGAGGTGCGTTGGCAGCCGTTTGAAGAATCGCGTGACAGCAACCTTGATACGGCTATTGCCCAAGCGGTGGACGCGTTGTGGCAAAGCCCGCAAGAGGCGGGCGACATTTTGGTGTTTTTGCCCGGTGAGCGCGAGATTCGTAGCGCCGCCAACCATCTGCGGCGGCATTTGGCGCATCAGCCGCTGGCACGCGGGGCCGAGGTGGTGCCGCTGTTTGCGCGTTTGAGCCAAGCCGAGCAAGAGCGCATTTTTGCGCCGCACCATGCCCGGCGTATTGTGCTGGCCACCAACGTGGCCGAGACCTCGCTGACCGTGCCCGGTATTCGGTACGTGATTGACAGTGGCTTGGCCCGCGTCAAGCGCTACAGCTACCGGCAAAAGGTTGAGCAGCTGCAGGTTGAGCGCATCAGCCAGGCGGCCGCGGCGCAGCGAGCCGGGCGGTGCGGGCGTGTGGCCGATGGCGTGGCGATTCGCTTGTACGACGAAGAAGACTTTGCCAAGCGTGCGCCGTTTACCGACCCCGAGATTGCCCGAAGCAGTTTGGCGGGGGTGATTTTGCGCATGAAGGCGCTAGGCCTTGGCGCGGTGGAGACCTTTGACTTTATTGAGCCCCCGCTGCGCCGCGCCGTGGCCGACGGCTATCAGTTGCTGACCGAACTGGGCGCCATTGACGCGCAGGGTGAGTTAACCGCCACCGGCACGGTGCTGGCGCGGCTGCCGCTTGACCCGCGCTTGGGCCGCATGTTGCTTGAGGCGCAGCAACAGCAGGCGCTGCGCGAGGTGCTGGTTATTGCCGCGGCCTTGGGTGTGCCCGACCCGCGCGACCGCCCCATGGACCAACAAGCCGCCGCCGACCAAGCGCACGCCGCGTTTGCCGACGAGCGCAGCGAGTTTGTGGGGCTGCTGTCGCTTTGGAATTGGCTAGATAAAGCCCGTGGCGGCGACGGGACGGCCCACAAGTTGTCCAACCGACAATACGAGCAGTTGCTGCGTGAGCGGTTTTTAAGCGCACGCCGGGTGCGGGAGTGGCGCGAAACCCACCAACAGCTTGCGGCCTTGGCTGCGGAGCAGGGCTGGCGCCTTAACACCAAGCCGGCTACGTACGAGCAGTTGCATACGGCGCTGCTGGCCGGTTTGCTGGGCAACGTGGGCTATAGGGGCGAGGGCGACGACGCCTTTACCGGGGCGCGGCAAATCAAGTTTTTGCCGCATCCGGGGGTGCATTTGCGCAAGCGCCCCAAGCGCTGGGTGGTGGCCGCTGAGTTGGTGGACACCACGCGCTTGTACGGCCGTGGCTTGGCCGCGGTGGAGCCGCAGTGGATTGAGCGTGTGGCCGGCCACGTGCTCAAAACCGAGTTGCTGCAGCCGCACTACGACGCCAAGCGCGGCGCCGTGGTGGCTTATCAGCGTGCCACGCTTTACGGGCTGTTGGTGTACCACGGCCGCAAGGTGGATTACGCGGTGGTTGACCCCACCGAGGCGCACCGCGTGTTTGTGCGCGAGGCGCTGGTAGACGGTGCGCTGGGCGAGGAGGGCTTTGGCTTCATGCAAGCCAACCAGCGCTTGCTGCGCGAGGTGTTGCAGCTTGAGCACAAGGCCAGGCGGCAAGACGTGTTGGTGGACGATAGCCAAATTGAGGCGTTTTATTTGGCCGCGCTGCCAGCCGACATCAGCAGCCGCGACCAACTGCGCGCGTGGCTGCGCCAGTTACCCCCGGCACAGCGGGCGCAGGCCTTGGTGCTTACCCCCGAGGACTTGATGCGGCACACCGCCGACGCGGTGACGCAGGCGGCGTTTCCCGACCTGATTCGGCTCGGCGGCATTGACTGCCCGGTGACGTACTTGCACGACCCCGGCGACGCACGCGACGGCATGACGGTGCGGTTGCCGCTGGTGGCGCTTAACCGCGTGGCCCAAGAGCGGCTGGATTGGCTGGTGCCCGGCATGCTGCCCGACAAGGTGCTGGCCTTGCTTAAGACGCTGCCGCAAAAAGCCCGCGCCCGCTTGGTGCCCTTGCCCGCCACCGCGCAAGCGCTGGCCCAGCATCTAAGCCAGCCCGAGCACTTTGCCAAGGGCGATTTGCTTGCCGCCATGTTGCCCTGGCTGCGCGGGCGCACCCAACTGGAGCAACGCGCCAGCGACTTTAAGCCCGACATGCTGCCGGCCCACCTGCACATGAACCTGCAGCTCGAGGACGAACACGGTGGCGTGCTGGGCTTGGGCCGCAGCTTGGCGGCGCTGCGCGGCCAGTGGGGGCAGCAAGCGCGGGGCGCGTTTCAGGCGCTGGCGGGGCTGCGCGCGCAACTGGCGCAGACAAACGCCGGCACCCCAGTTCAACCGACCAAGACGGCAACCACGGCGGCAACCCCAGCGCGCGCCAACCCCGGCGCCGCCACGCGCAAGCCCGCGCCACCGGCCACCCGCCACACCACGTGGGACTTTGGCCCATGGCCCGAGCTGCTTGAAATTGAACGCGACGGACAAACCCTGGTAGGCTTTGCCGCGTTGGTTGACGAGGGCGACGCCGTGGTGCAGGCGGTGTACGACGACGAGCACGAGGCCGCGCGCGTGCACCGCCAAGGGCTGCGCCGCCTGTTTGCCCTGCAAGTGCGCGAGACGCTGAAGTACCTAAACAAACAACTGCCCGACTGGCGCCAAACCAGCTTGCTGTACGCCCCATTGGCCGATGCCCAGGTGTTGCAGCAGCAGGTACTTAACGTGGCGCTTGAGCGTACCTTTTTGGCCGAGCCCTTGCCGCACAACGCCACCAGCTTTGGCCAACGGCTTGAGCAAGGACGCAACCGCCTGACGCTGATTGCGCAAGAAGTGGCGCGCCAAGCCGGCGCCGTGCTGCGCGACTGGGCCAGTGCCCAGCGCAAACTTAAAGATGCCAAGCCGCCCGAGGCCGTGGCCAAAGACCTTACCCAACAGCTGCAACGGCTGATGCACAAGGGCACGCTGGCCGAGCTGCCGTATGCCCAATGGACGCACCTGCCGCGCTACTTTCAGGCCGTGGTGATGCGGCTGGACAAGCGCGGGGCCGACCCCGCACGCGACACCCAACGCATGGCCGAGGTGCAGGCGCTGGAGAGCCGCTTTTGGCGCTTGGTGGCGCAGCGCCAAGGCCACATGGACGAGGCCATGACCCAGTACCGCTGGCTGCTGGAAGAACTGCGCGTGAGCTTGTTTGCCCAAAGCCTGCGCACGCCCACGCCGGTAAGCGTCAAGCGCCTAGAAAAAGCCTGGGCTACGCTGCCGCGCTAGCAGGGCGGCGGCCGGTTATCACCGTCCACGGAAAACGCCAATGCGGGTGGGCGGCGGGGTCAACCCCCTCGGCCTCGGCAAATGGCAGCACCTGCACGTCCACCAGGCCAGCTTGTGCCATGGCTTGGACCACGTCGGTTTCAAACAAAGGCTTCATAAAGGGCTCGTTGTTGCGGTCGCTGTGGCCGTTATAAATAAACCGGTCAAAGCCATCGCGAATCAGCCAAAAATCCAAATGCACCACCTGGCCACCGGGCGCACACAGGCGCGCGCTTTCGGCCAACGCTTGGTGCAGCTCGGGCGTGGGCAGTTCGTGCAGCAGCATGGTGGACGTCACCAGCTCGGCGCTGCCATCGGGCAAGCCCGTGGCGCACGCGTTGGCTTGCAACCAATGCACGTGGCGTGCGCCTTGCTCGGCGGCCTGCCAGGCCGCCGTTTTGAGGCAAGGGGCAGACAAATCGAGCGCGGTAATGGGCACCTGCGGCAGCGCGTGGGCAAACGGCAAGGTGCTTTTGCCAAAGCCGCAGGCCAAATCAATTACGCGCGCCGGTGGCTGGGCGCACAGGCCAAGCGCCACATCGGTCAAGCGCGTGTGCAAGTCTTGATGCCGCGCCCCCAGCATGGGCGTGGTGGAGCGCGCGCCACGCTCGTACATCAGCCCAGCCAGTGGGTTGGTTGCCAGCCCTTGGGGGTGCTGGTGAATGTCCACCGCTTGGTAGTAAGCGGGCAGGGGCATGTTGGGCTGCAGCGTAAGGCGTGGCGGCACCGCCGCGCTGGCCTGGGCGGCGGCAGCCTCTACCGCGGGCAGCAGCGCATCGCGCCGTTGGTCGTGATACGGCGCCAAACCATAGGCTCCGCTGTACTTCATTTTTTGTAAATGCCGCTCAAGCCAGGCAAAGGTTTGGTAGGCTGGGGTGGGCTCAAGGTATTGCGCCACTTGCTGCGCCGAGGCGTCTGCAGGCAACGCGGCCTGCGCCATGGCGCGCAGGGCCGGGTAGCGCTGGGTGGTCCAGTGCCGCTTAACCGCCAGCAAAAACGCCTGTGCTGCCAAAAAATCGGCTTCATTCATGGGCTACGCCCCCGCGCAACAAGGTTTGCAGCTGCTCGGGGCCAAGCCGCTTAGAAGCCAGCTGGCCGTCCAAGGCCGCCATTAGCTGTGCCACAAACGCCTCCAGCGCCTCGGGGTTGGCCGCAGGCGAATGCGGCTCGGGCGCCTCCGGTACGCCGGCCTGCGCAAGGCGCGCCTCAAGGCGCTCAATACGCTGGCGCGACACCCATGTTTCGGTTGCAAGCGTCATGCACACCGCCAAAAGCCGGTCGGTCATGGGGTCGGGAAAGTAAGTAGGCTCCATGCCGCCGACTGTAAGCAAAGTGGCACGCCTTGACCAGCCCCTACGCGCCAGCCGCAGGCCCCAAACCCGGCGCAGAAGGGGGCAAAAAATTGCATATAATTAACGCCGTTCCCTGATAGCTCAGTTGGTAGAGCGACGGACTGTTAATCCGCAGGTCGCAGGTTCGAGCCCTGCTCGGGGAGCCAAAACAATTGAGAGCTTCACAGAAATGTGAGGCTCTTTTTCATTGGGTTGGC
>JALRBF010000083.1 GCA_023262365.1 Burkholderiaceae bacterium | reverse complement strand
GCCAGCGTCATGCGCGGCTTGGCCCAACAGGCCCCGCAGCCAGCCACAGGTTGGCTCGGCCATGGAGACGTGCGCCACCAAGCCGGGGCCAAAAAAGGAACTGGCACGGCCTTGGGTTCGGTCAATGAACTGATCCACCAACACCAAGGTGCCTGGGGCAATGTCCTCGCGCAACGAGCCCACGGCACTAAGCGAGACCACGGTGTGCACGCCCAACGATTTGAGCGCCCACAGGTTGGCGCGGTAGTTCACGGTGCTTGGCGTGTGGGGGTGGCCCCTGCCGTGGCGCGGCAAAAAGGCCAGCGACACGCCATCGAGCGTGCCCAGCAGCAACTCGTCCGAGGGTGGGCCAAAGGGCGTGTCCACCGCCACCCAGCGCGGGTTTTGTAGTCCGTCAAGGTCGTACACCCCGCTGCCGCCAATGATGCCTACGGTTGCCTGCGTCATGTTGTGCTCCTTTGGTGCCGCTGGCGGACCGGTGCCTACTGCCCCATCATGCGGTTGAGGTTTTCGGACTCAAATCGCTCGTGCGTCGCCGCGTCTTTGGGTAGGGTAACGGGCTCGCCGCGCTGCAGCTGCTGCAGCGCTTGCCACAGCATGGCGATTTGGTGGTCTTGGGTTGCGGCGTTGTCAATTAGGCCACGCATGGCCTGTGAGATCGGGTCGTCGCTGGAAGTTACGCCGTAGGCCGAAAACCCCATGCGTGAGGCCGCGGCCTCACGCTGGGCATGGCTGTCGCCTTGAATCACGCGTGCCGGGTTGCCCACGGCCGTGGCATGGGCGGGCACCGCTTTGACCACCACCGCGTTGGAGCCAATGCGGGCCCCCTCGCCCACGGTAAAGCCGCCCAGCACCTTGGCTCCCGCGCCCACCACCACCGCGTTGCCTAGGGTGGGGTGGCGCTTGGCGCCTTTGGTCAGGGAGGTGCCCCCCAGTGTCACGCCCTGATAAATGGTGCAGTTGTCCCCCACTTGGGCGGTTTCGCCAATCACCACGCCCATGCCGTGGTCAATAAACACGCCTTGGCCAATGGTGGCGCCGGGATGAATTTCGATACCGGTGAACCAGCGGCCTAGCCCAGACAAAAAACGTGCCGGCCAATGCATACGCCAGCGCCATAGCCGGTGCGCCACCCGGTGCAACCACAACGCGTGCAGACCGGGGTAGCAGGTGAGTACCTCAAACCAGCTGCGTGCGGCCGGGTCGCGTTCAAACACGCAACGGACGTCGTGAGCAATTCGCGAGAACATGCCCCAATTATGGCTTTTTGCGCTGCGCTAAGGCATGCACGGCGCGCGCCACCCCGCGCAGCACATGGACATCGCTGGGCGCCAGCTGCGCCTTGAGCGCCATTTGGTGTAACCGAGGCAGCAGTTTTTTGGGCACGGCCGGGTCGTAAAAGCCCAGGGCGTCCAGCGCCTGCGCCCAGTGCATAACCAAGCCCTCAACCGCCTGCCCATCGGCCACCTCGGGTGGCGCGGTGCGCGGCACCACGGCAAAGCCACCCAGCGCTTGGCGCCACTCGTACACCACCAATTGCACTGCCGCGGCCAAATTGAGCGAGCCGTAGTTGGGGTGGGTAGGAATCGACAGCGCCGCATGGCAGCGGTACACGTCGTCGTTGCGCATGCCAAAGCGCTCACTGCCAAACACCAGGGCCACCCCACTGGGGCCGGACGGACTTTGGCGCAGCGCGGCAAAGTGCTCGCGCGGCGCCCGCGCGGGGGGGCCAAAGTCGCGCGGCGTCATCACCGTGGCGCACACGTGATCCATGCCTTGCAAGGCCTCGCCCAAGTCTGCGACCACGCGGGCGTGTTGCAGCACGTCCAAGGCCCCGCTGGCGCGTTGCGTGGTTTCTTCGCAGTCAAGCACGTCGCGTCGGCGCGGCTGCACCAGCACCAAATCGGTAAAGCCCATCACCTTCATGGCGCGCGCCACGGAACCCACGTTGCCCGCGTGGCTGGGTTGAACCAGCACCACACGGGTGTGCGGTACACCGGTCATACCAACGTGCCGCGTAAAATGCGGCCCTGGCACGGCACGTCGCGCCGCATCGGTAGCCAACGGCCTGCCGTTTTTTTCGCCACTTTGGGTTTCATACCATGTCCTCCAGCCTTCACCCCATGCTCAATGTCGCCATTAAGGCGGCCCGCGCCGCCGGCACCATCGCATCGCCGCCCCGGACAACCACCAGGTCACGGAAGACCTGCTCGAG
>JALRBF010000051.1 GCA_023262365.1 Burkholderiaceae bacterium | reverse complement strand
TGATCGAGATGCTCCATGGTCCGATCGTTGACCATGCGGTGGTGAATCAGGTCGGCAATGGTACCCATTTTCAGATTGTGCTTTTCGGCAAAGGCCTCGAGGTCCGAGCGCCGGGCCATGGTGCCGTCGTCATTCATGATTTCGCAGATGACCGCCGCCGGGGTGCAGCCGGCCATGGCGGCAAGGTCGCAGCCGGCCTCGGTGTGCCCGGCGCGCATCAGCACGCCGCCGCGAGAGGCTTGCAGCGGAAACACGTGTCCGGGTTGCACCAAGTCGGTGGCCTGGCTTTGGGCGGAGACAGCCACGGCAATGGTGCGGGCGCGGTCGGCGGCAGAAATGCCGGTGGTCACGCCGGTGGCGGCCTCGATGCTGACGGTAAAGGCGGTGCCCATGCTGGTGCCGTTTTGCCGGGCCATGGGCGAGAGGCCCAAAAATTGGCAGCGCTCTTGGGTGAGGGTGAGGCAAATTAAGCCACGGCCAAAGCGCGCCATGAAGTTGATGGCTTCGGGTGTGACGTGATCGGCGGCCAGCACCAAGTCGCCTTCGTTTTCGCGGTCTTCTTCGTCAACCAACACCACCATGCGTCCGGCGCGCAGGTCGGCAACAATGTCTTGAACAGACGAGATAGGCACGGGGCTGGTGGGTGTGGACATGCGTAAACCAAAGAGCGAGGACGCCAGTTAAGGCGTCAAAACCGGCATTATCTCAGGAAGCGCGGGGTGCTTGCGGCAGTTCGCCCAGCATGCGTTCGGCGTAGCGTGCCATGAGGTCGATTTCTAAGTTGGCGGCATCGCCCGGGCGCAGTTGGCCCAAGGTGGTGTGCGCGATGGTGTGACCAATCAGGTTGATGTCAAAGGCGCAGCCCTGCGCGTCGTCTTGCACGGCGTTAACGGTAAGGCTGACGCCGTTGACCGTAACTGAGCCTTTGCGCGCGATGTAACGCCCCAAGTGGGCCGGGGCGCGTACCCGCAGCAGCCAGCTCTCGCCCACGGGTTCGAAGGCCAGCACCTGGCCGGTGCCGTCGACGTGGCCCGTGACGATGTGCCCACCCAGTCGGTCGTGGGCGCGCAGGGCTTTTTCTAGGTTAACCGCGCCGGGTTCGGCCAGCCCCGCGGTTTTGTCCAGCGATTCGGCCGAGACCTCAACGGCAAACACCCCTTGGGTGGCTTGGCGTTGGGTTACCGTCATGCAGGCGCCCTGTATGGCGATGCTGTCGCCCAAGCCCACGTCTTCTAGGTAGCTGGGCTCGACCTTAAGGTGCAGACGTACGCCGTGGCTGGCGCTGTTGCCTAGGGGTTCAATGCGCTCGATGTGACCAACGGCGGTGATGATTCCGGTAAACATGACCGGTATTGTCTCAGGTTGTGGTTGCCCCTTGCCAAAACGCGGCCCCGGGCGGGGTAAGTACGCGCAGGCGACGGTCTGGGCCGACGCGCGCTTCTTCTAGCCACTGCAGGGCTAGGCCTTGGTCTGGGCTCTGTAGAGGGCCAAACTGGCTGGCCAGTGCCCCTTGGCCCAGCCAGCATGGGGCTTGGTAGAGCAAGATTTCGTCCACCAAACCGGCGCGCAGCAACGAGGCGTTAAGGGCGGGGCCGGCCTCGGCGTGCACCTCGTTGACTTCGTGCTCGGCCAGCGCATGCAGCAGCGCGGTGAGGTCAACTTTGGCGCCATCGGCCTGGGGTAGGTGCAGCAATTGGCGCGCGGGCTCGCCCGCTGTGGCCGTGGGCGGGGTGGCCACGGCGTGGGCCCAAAAGCGGCGCCGCTCGGGGCGCCAGATGTTGGCATTGGGTGCGGTTTGGCACTGGCTGTCGACCACCACCACGTGGGGCTGGCGTGGCGTGGCCACTTCGCGTACGTCCAGGCGTGGGTTGTCCTGGCGTACCGTGCCGTAGCCGGTAAGTACGGCGCAGGCGCGGGCGCGCCAGGCGTGGCCGTCGGCGCGTGCCTGGGGGCTGGTAATCCATTGGCTTTGGCCATTGGGTAGGGCGCTGACGCCGTCCAGCGAGGTGGCCATTTTCATGCGCAGCCAAGGCCGGCGGCGCTGCATGCGGCTAAAAAAGCCCACGTTGAGCGCCACGGCGTCGGCTTGGCACAGGCCGACGTGCACCTGCACGCCGGCGGCGCGTAACCGCTGCAGGCCGGCCCCGGCCACATGCGGGTTGGGGTCGGGGGTGGCGGCCACCACGCGTGCGACGCCGGCGGCCAGCAGCGCGTCGGTGCAGGGGCCGGTGCGCCCGGTGTGGGCGCATGGCTCAAGCGTGACATAAGCGGTGGCGCCATGCGTGCTGTGCCCGGCCTGCGCGGCGGCGCGCAGCGCCATGACTTCGGCGTGGGCATGCCCCACCGCTTGGGTGTGGCCGCTGCCAATGACGTGACCGCTTGGGTTAACCAGCACGCAGCCCACACGCGGGTTGGGCTGGCTGAGCCACATGGCCTCAGCGGCCAGTTGCAGCGCGTGTTGCATGTGAGCGGTGTCGGCTGGGGTGGTGTGCATGCGCCGATGTTAGCGCCCCGCTGCACGCCCCGCGCGTTACCAGCAGTGGGTGCTACCGGTGGCTTGGCGCTGGCCGTCATACCCCAGCGTGAGCGTGGCGCAGCGGTCGCTGCGCTGGCTGCCCGTGGGGTGGGCGTGCAGTTGCCACTGCGGCGGGGCGGCGCGCAGTTCAATGCGGTAGTGGCCTTGGGCGCTTGTTTGTAGGGGTGGGGGCAGCGTGCGCGGGGCCGAGGCTTGGCCAAGCCATTGCGCGGCCAGCAGCAGCGCGGCGTGCCCGTCGGCGCGACGGGCTTGCTGCAGCCAGCGTTGGCCCGCGGGCCAAAGCATGCCGCTTAGCGCGGCCACCAGGGCCAGCACCAGCAGCAGCTCAAGCAGCGTAAAGCCGCCTGCATTGGCCCGGGCTTGGCGCTGCGCTCGCTGGGCTTGGGCGCGGCGGTTGTCGGCTTGGTGTTGGGCCAGGGCTTGGGCGCGCCAGGCTTGCCAGCCCAGCGTTTGGTGCCACTGCGCGGTGAGGCCGGCCAGTGCCACGGCGGCCAACCAAGGCAGCAAGCCCAGCACCAGCCACAGGGCCGCGCCGCGTTGGCGCCCCGGGGGTGGCGCTAGCCTGCGTTGTAGGGCACCTGTGGGCTCATCCATTGCTGATTGATACCGGTTTGGCAAGGGGTGGTGGCTTGCGCCATGAGGCATACCTGCACCGCGCGCAGCGTGTGCGCTGGGGCTGCGGCCGCAGCCTCGGCGTTGAGCACGCGCCAGCCCGCGCGGGTTTGCGCCACGGCGTGCAGCTGCCAGCGCGCCACGTGGTCAAGCGCGGGTTGGGCACCCCAGCGGTGGTTGCTGCTGCAGCGTAGGTTATTGCGCCGCACTTCAAAGGTGTTACGCCACGCCGTGGCGCCGTTTACCGGGTCGCCAAAGCAATCGGCCACGGCACCGGGGGCAAGCCACAGCGTGAGGCGGTTGTTGGACAACTCCAGCCACTGGGCGTGGCGCACTTGGTTTTGTATCCAGCCCAAGGCGCGGGTTTGGCCCAGCCACTGGGCGCTGGCTTGCTCGGCGCGGCGGGCTTGGCGTTGTAACTGCGCCAAACTGGGCAGCATGGCCGCCATGACCACGCCCACCAGCGCGGTGGCCGCCAGCACCTCAAGCAGGGCGCTGCCTCGGGTGGGCGACATGGGTGGCCTAGCCATACCAGCAGCGCGTGGCCCAAGGGGGTTGGCCGCGGGTGGGTGGGGCTAAGGTAATGCACCACTGGCTGCCACCGTGGGCAGCCGGGCTTAGCCGCACGTCAACCCGCGCCGTGGGCAGCGCTCGGTGCTGCGTGGTTTGCCAGTCGCGCCACCACCATGCCGCAAATTCGACCAGGCCGCAGGTGCTGGCTTGGCAGTCTGCGCCCAATTGGCCTTGTTGCACCGCTTGCCAGCCGCGCGTGGTCATGGCCGGGGCCAGCCGGCGAAAGCGGGCATTCCAGTCGTCGAGTAATCGCTCGGCCAGTTGTTGTTGGCGTTGCTGGTGTTACACGGCCAAGGCACGGCGTTGCGCCTGATGCCACGTGCCCACCGCGGCGGCAGCCAGGGCAAGGGCCAGCAGCGCTTCAAGCATGGCGTAGCCAAGCGCAGGCTTGTGGGTCATGGGGTGTTGGGTTGTGGGTTAACCCGGCCCAGCACCGAGACGGTGGCACGCCAACTGGCAGCGGTGTGGTGCGCACGCAGCTGCAGGGTTTGCCATTGACGGGTTTGACCCGAAGGGGCAAACGTAATGGCCGCGCGCCCGTTACCCGAGACGCTCACGCCCCGTGGCCACCGCGCTTGCTGCCAAGGCTGCGAGGCGCCGGCCGGCACCAGCGCCCAGCCGCAGGGCCAGGGGTGCTCGCCCGGGCGAGCCAAAGCCACCTGAGCCGCGCAGGCCGTGGCAGGTAAGGGTTGCAGCGTAACGGGTTGTTGCGTTTGCGCCGTGTGCAGTTGCGCCAGCCACGCCGCGCGTTGCAGCGACGCGCCGGCCAGCTGCAGGTGCTGCCGGGCTTGTTGGCCCAGCCA